>JABUTT010000198.1 GCA_021443515.1 Bacteroidales bacterium | reverse complement strand
CTATCATCGCGATGATAGCCTCTTCTCTTTATAATATGGTTGACAGCATATTCATCGGCCAGGGTTGCGGCGCGCTCGCGATTTCGGGGCTTGCGGTGAGTTTCCCTCTGATGAACCTTTCCACGGCATTCGGAACTCTTGTGGGTGCAGGTGCCACCACTTTGATTTCCGTCCTTCTCGGGCAGAAAAACTACAAGATGGCTACGAGGGTGCTTGGAAATGTGGTGATTCTCAATGTCGCCATAGGACTTCTCTTCGCAGTAGTTGCACTCGCTTTTCTCGATCCGATTCTGAACTTTTTCGGAGCAAGTCCTGACACTATCGGCTATGCAAGGGATTATATGGTGATAATTCTTCTTGGAAACATCATAACCCATTGTTATTTCGGTTTGAATAATGTGATGAGGGCTTCGGGAAATCCCCGCTTTGCGATGGGGCTGACCATATTTACTGTGACTCTCAACACGATTCTCGACCCTCTCTTCATCTTCGTTTTCAATTTGGGAGTGCAGGGGGCGGCAATAGCCACAGTTCTGGCGCAGGCTGCCGCGCTTGTGTTCGTGGTACGCTTCTTCTGCCAGAAAAAGAACTTCCTCCACTTTACCCGCGAATCCTTCCACTTTGAATGGAGAATTGCGAAGGAGAGCCTTTCCATAGGCGTTTCGCCTTTCCTTATGAACAGTGCCGCCTGTCTTGTGACGATAGCAATCAACAAGCAGTTGCAGAAGTATGGCGGGGACTATGCAATCGGTGCCTATGGTATAGTGAACCGCATTGCCTTCCTGTTTTTGATGGTAAATATGGGTTTCAATCAGGGAATGCAACCTATTGCCGGCTATAACTATGGTGCAAGGCTCTATTCACGCATGAAGGATGTGCTTAAAAGGACGATAATGCTTGCAACGGCAGTCACTACGACGGCATTTCTCGTGGGCGTGTTCTGCCCGAGGATTGCAGTGGGTCTGTTTACTTCCGACTCGGAGCTACTTGACCTTTCTGCCCACTGTCTGCAAATCGGTCTTCTTGCCTTTCCTATGGTGGGTTTCCAGATTGTCGTGTCAAACTTTTTCCAGTGTATAGGAATGGTGAGAAAATCTATTCTCCTGTCTCTTTCCCGCCAGATTATATGTCTCATTCCTCTTGTTTACATACTTCCAACCTGGTTTGGAATTGAGGGCGTGTGGTATAGTTTCCCGATTTCCGACTTTCTTGCAACCTTGCTTGCGGTCGGTCTTTTGGTAGGCTTGCTCAAAAAGATAAATCGTCTCAAGGACGGAGATGAACCAACAATACTCGGCAGTACGATATGAAAAATGTGATTATTTGTGTGGGTAGGAATTTCGGCAGCGGAGGACACGTTGTGGCCAAGGCTATAGCTGAGAAGCTCAGTATTCCTTTTTATGATGGTGAACTTATAACGAGGGCTGCCCAGGAGAGTGGTCTGTCCAAAGATTTCTTCAAGACTCACGATGAGGTCAGGGGAGTATTCTCTACAATTAAGACCTATTTCTCCAATTCCTGGTCGTCGAGTGAAGTGGATATAGAACTCTTCAAGTACCAGAGCGAGGCTATCAGGAACATCGCAAAGCAGGGGAGTGCGGTCATGGTTGGGCGCTGCTGCGACTATGTTCTTCGTCAGAGCGGAGAGGTGAATGTGCTGAGCGTATTCATTACAGCCCCTCTTGAGGCACGTATAGAAAGGGTTTGCGATAGGGAGGGACTTTCCCGAGAGGCTGCCGAAGACAAAATTGCACGCTGCGACCGCAGAAGAGAAACCTATTACAATCACTATACTTTCGGCAATTGGGGATACGCTTCCAATTATGACATTTGCATAGATACCTCAATTCTTGGTATCGACGCCACAGCCGACTACATCATTGGCTTTCTCAAACAATGTTTTGAGGAAGAAGCTATTTAACAGAATCGAGAACCGATTTGGATGTGCCCGGGATTATTGAATAATCACAAGGGTTGCGGAAGCCTCTCAGGAAGGCATCCACGCTCATTCTCTTCTTTCCGCTGAGCTGGAGATCGAGAACTTTCAGGGCTTTATCCCCCTCACAGGCGATTGCAAGCAGGTTTTTGCCGTCGGAGATTATTGTTCCCGGCTTGATGCCTTTCTCGATTTCAATAACCTCAGAAGCGTAAATTTTGAGTCTTAAAGCCTCTTCTGAGTCTTTTACTATGGTTGTGAATGCACCCGGGTAAGGGCTCAGGCCGCGGACGAGATTGTGGATGCGCTCTGCCTTGTCGTTGAAGTCGATGTTGCAGAGTTCATCGGAGATTTTAGGAGCCTCGTGGATGACCTCCGTACCCTGGATGAAACTCTTCTGGAGGCGGAGTTCGACTTCTCCTTCTATCATTGCCTGGACGGTCTGGAGAACGAGCTCTGAACCTACTCCCATAAGGTTGTCGTGAAGGTCGCCTGCATTCCAGCTCGCCGGTACTCTCACCTGTTCTCGGAACATGATGTGGCCGGTGTCAATGCCTTCGTTGATTTTGAATGTGGTGACTCCGGAGAACTGTTCGCCGTTGATAATCGCCCAGTTGATAGGGGCGGCACCTCGGTATTGTGGCAGCAGGGCGGCGTGGAGATTGAATGTACCCATAGGTGGCATATCCCAAACCTCTTTTGGCAACATCCTGAAGGCTACAACCACGAAGAGGTCTGCTTTAAGCGCACGAAGTGATTCGAGGAATTCGGGATCCTTGAGTTTGAGAGGCTGAAGCACAGGAATGTTGTGCTCCACCGCATATTTCTTGACCGGACTTTCAATTACCTTCTGGCCACGTCCCGCAGGTTTATCGGCTACAGTCACGACACCGACGATTTTACATCCGTTCTTGACGAGTTTGTCCAAAGGAGCGACTGCAAACTCCGGAGTGCCCATATACACGATTCTTGTCTTCTTGAAGAAGTCGCGAATCTTCTTTTTGATTTCCTTGAAAAATCCAACCACAGGTGAAAGAATGTTGATAGATGAATCGTTGACCACTTGCCAGGTAAGGAAAGCCCCTATCGGCATAAGGATGTATGAAGATATGAAAACGCCGTTGAAGGCTCCCATAGAACCATCATTCGCCAGTTTCGTTCCGCTGATGTCAATGACCCAGTAGAAGACGAAGAATAGTACGGAAATGATTGCAGACACTCCCAATCCGCCTTTTCTGATTATTGCACCCATAGGCGCGCCGATGAAGAAGAAGATGAAGCAGGCAAGAGCACCTGCAAATTTCTTGAAAATTTCGACGTCGATGTGGCGGATGAAGAAGTTGTTTCGATAGGTCTCGACTCCTAAATTCGTGAGAGCTGAAACATATTCGTTGCTGCGGTTTTTGGCGGCCTTGAGTATCTTGACCTTGGCATCGGGATCGAGTTCCTTGAACTTTTTGTCGTAATCGATGGTGCTTCTCGCATTGCCGTTATATTCGGGACTGAGCTGACTTGCACTCCTGATAACGGTGTTCTCGTATATCTGTTTTACGTGAGAGTCCTTGAGATTCGCGAGTTCGTTTTTAAGGGTGTCGGACCTGAGTTGAAGGTCTCCGAGCCTCATACTCTTAATTTCGTTTCCAAATCGGCCCTCATCGCTCTTCTGGAAGGAGTGATTCTCAAGTTTTACGAGCAGTTCCTGTCGCTTGAACTCAATTTTGGTAACGGCGCGTGAGGTGTCTTTGAAGGTGACTTTGTTCTCTTCCGAATAGGCAGTTCCGTCTTCCATAATGAAGATGAGGTAACTCTTGTCTTCGGATATGTCCATCTTGGCCCTCTTAGCTATGGTTATGTTCTCGTTTTCTGAAGAGTTTGTATGGTCATAGACCACGACGTCATGCATTACGCCTGTCTCGTCATCCCTGTTTTCCACCCTGAGGATGTAACCGTCGATACCGTCATAGAATGTCTTTTCGGGAATCTTGATTTCACTCTTGGTTTTGAGGATGTCGTCACGCAGCGTGTAGATTTTATTGTAGGCTACGGGGATGAGGTTGTTGCCCACGAAGAAAGCCAGAATGCTTATGATGACGGCAACTCCGCCGAGGGGGATGAGTACCCTGCCGAGAGAAACGCCTGCCGCCTTCATTGCAAGCAGTTCGTTGTTCTCGCCAAGTGTTCCAATCGTCATCATCGAACTCAGAAGCACGGCGAGAGGCATACTCAGAGGCAGAATGGTGCAGGCGCCCCAGCCGAGGAATTCGAGTATGACCTTCAGTCCGAGGCCTTTTCCGACCAGTTCATCTATGTAGAGCCAAAGGAACTGCATGACGAGGATGAACACCACGACAAACAGCACCGCTATGAACGGCCCTATGAAAGATTTCAATATGAACTGGTCTAACCTCTTCATTCGGGTTTATTTTGAGGCGATTTCTTTGAGTGCCTTCAATGCGGCAGCCAGACCTGAGACGTTCTTTCCGCCTGCGGATGCCATCTGGGCATTTCCTCCGCCACCTCCGAGAATCTCCTTGGCGGCAGCCTTGATGTCTGTAGAGGCGTTCTTGCCCGCTGATACAAGGTCTTGTGAGTAGAGGAGAAGAAGCTGAGGACGCTCGTTGAACTCAAATGCGGCGACAAATGCCACAGAGCCTTCTTCCTTGCCTATTTCGAGAGCGATGTTGCGCACAAGGGCAGGGTCGAGGCTTTCAGTCAGGACGATGAGTTTGTGGCCGTTTACAGTCTCTGCTGAGGCTGCGAGTTCTTTCTTGAGAGCTTTTGCCTTCTGTTTTTCAGCCTCCTCGATTGTCTTCTTGTAGGCTGCGTTCTGTGCAATGAGTTTGTTGATTGCTGCTGTAAGGTCTCCGCTTCCTCCAACGATGCTCTTGAGCTCGGCAACAGTGTCCTCGAGTTTTTCAACTGAAGTCTCGGCTGCAAGTCCGGTGACTGCTTCAATTCTTCTTACACCCGCAGCAACCGCGCCTTCGGATATGATGCGGAAGGAACCGATGTTTCCTGTGCTGTGGGCGTGAACACCGCCACAAAGTTCCACAGAGTCGCCGAATTTCACGACACGAACCTTGTCTCCGTATTTTTCACCGAAGAGGGCTATTGCGCCCATTGCCTTGGCCTCATCCATAGTGGCCTCACGATGCTCTTCTATGTGGTTGTCCAGACGGATGAGTTCGTTCACCCTTCTTTCCACCTGACGAAGCACCTCGGGAGAAACTTTCTCGAAGTGGGAGAAGTCGAAGCGGAAATAATCTGCGCACACATAAGAACCTTTTTGCTCCACGTGTGTTCCGAGAGCCTCGCGAAGCGCGAAGTCGAGGAGGTGGGTGGCAGTGTGATTTGCACTAACTGCACAGCGGCGGCAGACATCAACTTTCAGGTCATAAACCTTGTCGTCTCCTTCAGGAAGACGGTCTGCAATATGGATGGTAAGGTTGTTTTCTTTAATTGTGTTCACAATGTTGAGAACCTCTCCACTCTGGGAAACGGCTGTTCCGGTGTCACCAACCTGACCTCCCATTTCTCCATAGAAAGGAGTTTTGTCAAA
>JABUTT010000129.1 GCA_021443515.1 Bacteroidales bacterium | reverse complement strand
CCATTCTCCACTAAGGCATCATCGGGACGGCAGCACGAGGCATACGGAGAAGACTTCTTTGTCGAAACCACGAAATACAATCCTCACAGTCCGTACAGTGCCGCAAAGGCTTCGAGTGACCATTTCGTAAGGGCATATCACGACACCTACGGCCTACCTA
Organism: Bacteroidales bacterium; assembly: GCA_021443515.1. Taxonomy (GTDB): domain Bacteria; phylum Bacteroidota; class Bacteroidia; order Bacteroidales; family UBA932; genus Cryptobacteroides. Next base: position 5,410 of record JABUTT010000129.1, on the reverse strand, counting down.
CAATCGTTACGAATTGCAGCAACAACTATGGTCCATATCAGTTCCCGGAGAAACTCATACCATTGTTTGTGAACAACATACGTCATCGCAAACCTCTTCCTGTGTATGGAAAAGGGGAGAATGTGCGTGACTGGCTCTATGTGGAGGATCACGCAAGGGCGATTGACCTCATATTCCACAAGGGAAAGGTGGCCGAAACTTATAACATCGGCGGTTTCAACGAGTGGAAGAACATTGATATCATAAAGGTAGTAATAAACACCGTTGACAGGCTTCTCGGTCGTGAGGAAGGGGAGGACTTGAACCTCATCACCTATGTTACGGATCGTCCGGGCCACGATGCGCGCTATGCAATCGACTCGAGAAAACTCCAAGAGGAACTCGGTTGGGAGCCAAGTCTTCAGTTTGAAGAGGGTATTGAGAAGACTGTGAAATGGTATCTCGACAATCAGGAGTGGCTCAACAATGTCACCAGCGGCGACTACCAAAACTACTATGATAATATGTATAAGGATCGTTAAACGATAAGCGAATTGGTAAGTCACAGGAAAAGGCCGCAGTGATTAAAGCAAACTAAGGTGGGAATAGAACGAAGACTATAATGAATATTCTTGTAACAGGGGCCAACGGGCAGTTGGGAAACGAAATGCGGGTGATTGCCGCTCGTGGCATCGCTGCGCAGGGCGATGGGTTCAACACCGCTCGTTGCAACGAGGCAGTCAAGGGCTCTCGCAACTATATCTTTACGGATGTGGTTGCTCCTGAAGGCATCGAGACCACGATACTCGACATCACCGACATATCTGCTTTGAGAACCATCGTTCGCGAGAAAGCAATAGACTGCATAGTCAACTGCGCCGCCTATACCAATGTGGACAAGGCTGAAACAGACAGTGAACTTTGCGAGAAACTCAATGCGAAGGCACCTGAGAATCTTGCAGTGGTTATGAAGGAAGTCGGCGGTCTTCTCGTCCATATATCCACAGACTATGTTTTTGGCGGAGACCCCTACAACACTCCTTGCCGTGAGGACCAGAAAGGCACTCCGACGGGAGTTTATGGCCTGACGAAACTCCGTGGCGAAGAGAATATAATTGCCTCGGGCTGCAACTATGTGATTATCCGCACAGCCTGGCTATATAGCGAATATGGTAAGAATTTCGTAAAGACAATGCTGAATCTTACCGCCACGAAACCTCAGCTGAATGTGGTATTCGACCAGGTGGGAACGCCGACATACGCGCTTGACCTCGCGAGAGCAATAGATGTCATTATCGACAACCCGCGCACAGGCATTTACCATTTCAGCAATGAAGGAGCCTGCTCGTGGTACGACTTTACAAAGATGATAGCCGAATATAGCGGCCACAAGGATTGTGACGTCAGGCCTTGCCACAGCGACGAGTTCCCGAGTCCCGTGAAACGCCCTGCCTATTCGGTACTCGACAAGACTAAAATAAAGAATACTTATAACCTGACCATTCCATATTGGACAGACTCGCTTAAAGCCTGCCTTGCCAATATGGGCGAACTTAAATAATTATGCCAGCAGAAAGAGTAAAAAAACTTGCAACATCGGCAACCTTTGCAATGCTCCAGAAGAGCATAGAACTAAAGGATAAAGGTATCGACATCATAAGCCTGAGCGTGGGAGAGCCAGATTTCAACACTCCCGACCATATAAAGAAAGCCGCAATCGAGGCGGTTGAAAACAATTATTCAAAGTATAGTCCAATTCCCGGCTATATGTGGCTGAGGGAGGCTATTTCCGTAAAACTTGAAAAGGAAAACAACCTTCACTATCCTCCGACGCAGATTATTGTGTCTAATGGAGCGAAGCAGGCTCTCTGCAATGCAATTATGGCTTTGGTTGACAATCCAGCAGAGGAAGTGCTCATTCCGACGCCGTGCTGGGTAAGTTATCCTCAGATGGTCATTCTTGCAGGTGGAACGCCTGTAATAATCAAGGCGGGACTCTCTCAGGGCTTCAAAGTTACCGCAGAGCAGATTGAGGCTGCCATCACTCCTCGCACCAAGGCAATTATGCTTTGTTCTCCAAGCAATCCTACCGGAGCAATCTATTCAAAGGCAGAACTTGAGGCGATAGCAACCATGCTGAAAAAATATCCCGATATAGCTGTGGTTTCTGATGAAATTTATGAGCATCTCAACTATGTCGGAGCCCACGAAAGCATTGCACAATTCCCTTGGATGAAGGAAAGGACGGTTGTGATCAACGGAGTGTCCAAGGCCTACGCAATGACAGGCTGGCGTATCGGCTTTGCGGCAGGCCCCAAGGATATAATCTCTGCCTGCTCAAAAATCCAGGGCCAGTACACGAGCGGAGCAAGTAGCATATCCCAAAAGACGGCGGAAGCGGCATATCTCGGACCTCAGGACGAAGTCGAGAAAATGCGTCAGGCTTTTGCAAAACGCAGAGACCTCATCGTAAAACTTGCTTCGAGGATACCGGGTTTCAAGGTTTGCGTGCCCGACGGAGCCTTCTATCTCTATCCAGACTGCTCGGCATATTTCGGAAAATGCTATGGCGACAAAGTAATAAATTCGGGCGACGACCTTGCAATGTACCTACTTGAAGAGGCTCACGTGGCATCAGTCGGAGGTGACAGTTTCGGCAGTCCCGAGTGCATCCGTTTCAGTTACGCCACATCCGAAGATCAGATTACAAAGGCCTTCGAAAGAATTGCCGCCGCACTGGAGAAATTGAAATAGTCGATTTTGCCCCGGCAAAGTCTCTTACTCCACAAAAAAATCTTCCTTTTCTTGCCTGCTTCTAATTTTTTTTACTACCTTTACGGCGGTAGAGTATGTTAGTGTAGTTTCAATCGATTGGTATGTCTTTCAGAAAACTCATACTTTTCATAGTTTGTCTTTTGGCAACAAGTCCCCTTTGGTCGCAGGTTTACAGCATCAAGGGTCAGGTTGTGAGCGCAGAAGACTCTACTCCAATCGAGTACGCTACAATTCTCATCGAAACTACTGGCCAGTGGGCTGTGGCTGACAAGGATGGCCGCTTTGTAATCAATAAAGTACCTGCCGGAAAAATCAGAATAAATGTTTCGAGCCTTAGCTATGTAACTGATATAAAGGAATTTATCCTAAGCAAAGACATCGAGAAATACCGCATAGCCCTAAAGGCAGACAACCTCGCTCTTGACGGCGCAGTGGTTACCGCAAAGGAAAATTCCGAGAGTGCAACCACATCCCGCAGCATAGACCGTACAGCCCTCGACCACGTCCAACTTATGAATGTGGCAGACATTTCAAGTCTTCTCCCGGGAGGTACGACAGCAAGCAGCAGCCTTCTTTCAGATCAGCAATTCAGCATTCGTTCCGGTGCCACGGCAGGTGAGTTCGGTTCATCTTCATTCGCCACGGCGGTAGAGGTGGACGGAGTGAGGCTCTCCAACAATGCCTCATTTGCAGGCGTGAGTTCGACTTCCACATCGGTAAAGGGCGCATCCACCAGCAACATCGCTTCTTCAAATGTAGAATCTGTTGAGGTCATATCCGGTGTTCCGAGCGTTGAATACGGAGATATGACAAACGGAGTGGTAAAAATCTCCACACGTCAGGGTAAAACTCCCGTGATGATTACCTTTAGTACTTCTCCTTCCACAAAGCAAGTTTCTGCAAGCAAGGGTTTCGGCCTTGGAACATCTCGAGAGGGAAAGTCACGAGGTACATTAAACGCAAGCGCCGAATATGCGAGGAGTATTGCAAACCTTATGTCGCCATACAAGAGTTACGATCGCAAGCAACTCTCGCTCAACTGGAACAATGTGATTTCAAGCGGAGCCCTCGCCTCTACTCCTCTTAAAATAAACATAGGAGTCACGGGCAATCTCGGCGGACTTGATGATTCGAGAGACCCGGATTCAAACGACAAGGCGTGGCTCAAGGGCAAGGATCACACAATAAGAGGTAATTTCAGTCTCGACTGGCTGCTCTCGAAATCATGGATAACGAATCTGGAACTCAAGGGTTCAATCCAGTATTCCGACAAGAGTACGAGGGAGTGCAAATACTACTCATCTGCATCAAGCAAGGTTGCCCTGCACTCGACAGAAAAAGGATATTACATCGCCCAGCCATATTCCGAGACCGGCGAAAATCCTGCAGTTCTCATACCCCAGGGCTATTGGACCAACATCCTCAATACCGATGACAGACCTCTTTCTTCAAAACTCAGTCTCAAGGGCGTTTGGGCAAAGAACACCAGTATTATAAACAGCAAACTCAAACTCGGAGGCGACTGGACTACCGACTCTAACTTTGGACGTGGTCTCTACACCGAGAATATGGCAAATGCCGAGACCTATCGTCCTTGGCCATATTGCAATGTGCCTACTATGCACAATGCGGCAGCCTATCTTGAGGAAGACCTTGTGATTCACATCGGCAAGGGTTCTCTCAATCTCGTTGCAGGTTTGCGTAACGACAATACCATAATCCGCGGCTCGGCTTACGGAGTGACTTCATCCCTTTCTCCTCGATTTAACGCCCGCTACAACATCCTCACCGAACGCTATCGTCGCGACAAGGCAGTGCGCTCGCTTTCAGTCAGAGGTAGTTGGGGTATTGCGGTAAAACAGCCTTCATTCGGCGTGCTCTATCCTACGCCAACATACAGGGATGTTCAGATTTTCGCATCTCCAAGCAACTCGCAGAATGTTTCATACACCGCCTGGTACACTCTTCCACGCTCTTACGAATACAACCCAAACCTTCGCTATCAGCAGAGCCGTCAGGCAGAACTCGGTTTTGACATCAATATTCTCGGAACGAAAATCTCGCTCGCAGGTTTCTATTCTGTGACTACAAACGCCTATCGTCAGGCAGTAGATTATGAGAGCATAAGTTACAACTACACTCCTATTACGTCCATTATTGGCAGTCCTATCTCTGCGGACGACTGGCAGTTCTCGATAAACAAGAATACGGGTGTGATTACGGTAAGCGATGCCAAAGGATCCATTCCTTCATACGAACTGGCATATATCGAGAGGAGGGAAATGTCATCCCGCATCTATCCTGCAAACCAGGCCTCTCCACTCACTCGTTACGGTATTGAGTGGGTTATAGATTTCACGAGAATAGAGCCAATCAACACCACCATCCGTCTCGATGGTACCTGGTACAACTACTATGGCATTTCAACCGATATGATTGCTGCCACAAGTACTGTAAACGGTTATGACGGTCTTCCATTCCGCTATGTGGGCTATTATTATGGAGATAATGCCACAAGCAACGGCCGCAAGACCTCCACTATCCGCAACAATATCACAATCACCACCCACATACCTTCAATCCGTCTCATAATCTCGGCAAAACTTGAGAGTTGCCTCATGAACTATTCGAGGGCTTTGAGCGAGAGGGCTGACGG
>JABUTT010000137.1 GCA_021443515.1 Bacteroidales bacterium | reverse complement strand
ATCTTCCACGATGATGAAGCAGATGTGCCGACTCTTCCCGCTTCTGCCGGCAGTCCTCGTTGGCAGTCCGACAGCAAGGCCTTTTACATTCCCGACAAATATGATATATGGAAGATTGACCCGACGGGAGTTAAACCCGCCAAGCGCCTTACCAACGGAGTTAAGGAGAACAGGGTATATCGCGTAAATACAAAGATTTACAGTCGTGTTGAGGCTCGTCTCGGAGAGGCTGTGTACATCGATCCGAAGAAGCCGTACTATCTCGATGTGTTTGACCGAACAACTAAGGAACACGGCCTTGCCTGCGTTGAAAATGACCGCGTGAAAATTCTCGACATCGGCAAATATACAATATACAATGTTGCATTGTCAACCAAGATTAAAGGCAAGAAGCCTATTGCCATCGTTAAGGGTAACTTTGAAGCCGGCAACAATGTTTGGCTCACAAAGGATGCGTTCAAGACGGTAAAGCAGATAACCGACATCAATCCTCAGCAGCGAGACTACAATTGGGGAACGGTCGAACTTGTTGACTGGACTGTTGCGGACGGCTCTAAGGCAGAGGGACTTCTCTACAAGCCTGAAAACTTCAATCCCGAGAAAAAATATCCTGTAATTGTTTATTTTTATGAGAGATATTCGGATGACCTTTATGGCGCAAGAGTTCCTGCTCCGAGCCGTTCGGTAATCAACATTCCATACTTTGTTTCAAACGGCTACATCGTGTTTATTCCTGATATTCGCTACAAGACCGGCCATCCGGGCGAGAGCGCAATGGATTACATCCTTTCCGGTTGCGACAAAATCTGCACTTACCCTTGGGTTAATGGCGAAAAAATGGGTATTCAGGGCCAAAGTTGGGGCGGTTATCAGGTTGCGTATCTCGTGACACATACAGGTCGTTTTGCCGCGGCGGGTGCAGGGGCTCCTGTCAGCAATATGACGAGCGCTTACGGCGGTATAAGATGGGGTGCCGGCATAGTTCGCCAGTTTCAGTATGAGCAGGGGCAGAGCCGTATTGGCAAGGACTTGTGGGAAGGCTATGACCTCTACATCGAGAATTCGCCGATTTTCAATGTGCCGAAGGTCACAACACCTATCCTAATCATGCATAACGACAAGGATACGGCTGTTCCTTGGTATCAGGGAATAGAGTTCTTTACGGCGCTAAGGCGTTGTGGCAAGGTCGCGTGGATGCTTCAGTATATAGGTGAGGACCACAATCTTCGCGAAAGGAGGAATTGCAAAGACCTGAGTGTACGCCTCGGAGAGTTCTTCGACCACTACCTCAAGGACGCTCCTATGCCTGACTGGATGAAGTACGGAGTTCCGAAATGGAGTCCTGACGCTCTCGAATAATATCAGAATACAAATGTTTCTTTGACATCCAGACCGAAGTCGTCGGTGGCGTGGATGGTTATCTTGTGGGGTCCTTCGCCCAAGGTCGGTATTGAGAATTTCCAAAGATGAGGGCTGTTGCGTCTCAGATAGACCACTCTCCGGGAGTCTTTATGCTTGTATCCGGCATTGTCGGTGGTATGTTTGAGGAGAGCAACGGAAGGGTCCATACATTCTGCCGCCTCAGCCTTGAATGGCTTATCGGAGTCTATTCTGACGGTTACCACGGCATCTTTTGAGGCTCCAAAGACATTCACGATGGCAGTCCCTTCTTCTATGCCTTTGAGCAGCTGTGCCTCATTCTTATCCACTATTGTCAGACGCATTTGCGACTTGACTTCAATTGGCTTGAATTCCGGATTGAGTTTGCCTCCAGATATGTCAAGAACATAGTAGTTTCGTGGACTTCCGCATTGGCTAGGCGAATATGGTAGGCCGTTTTCTGCGGTTATTCCCCTCCACCAGCAGGTGCATACCGAACCAACTATGCATTCGCTGATTTTGTCTGTGAGTGGGTATTTTGTGGTGTAGTGTTCGTGAGCCGACATGATGAGAGTCCGTCCCTTGCGAGATTTCAGCAATTCCATCATCCTCTTTCCATTCTCGATGGTGTTTATTGGTACGTGCTGGCAAAGGACGAGGCGTGCGTTTGAAGGAACTGCAGCCACAAGTTCAAAGGCTTCTTCCGGATAAATGCCTTTTGCGTCATTCACACCGACAAAGTGGCAACTTCCAACCTTGAAACAATAGTTGTCAGACCCGAAACACGATGCCCAAATTGCATTGTCTGCCTCTCTGCCTCGAGAGTCGAAGTCGTGGTTGCCCATCACTGCTTTGGAGTTGAAGAGTTTAAGGTTGTCCGAGACTGCAGGAATCCACTCGGGAGTTTCGTTCACGAGGTCTCCGAGAAAAATGCAGTAACGAAGGTTGTCCTTGTCGTCGACAAGAGCCTTGACAATGGTCTTCTGAAAATAACCGTAAGTCAGGCTGTCAGATACGTGGATATCTCCGATGAATGCTATTTTCTGAGCGTGGGACGCGATGCAGAAAAACGCCAACAATACAACATCAACTATGAAATTCTTAACTCTCATATCTGCAATGACATCAAATTACTGATTGCGTATCTTGTTGCCAAGGATAAATCCGAAGATACCTGTGAGGATGATGCCGATGGTGGTCTGCACTACATTGAGCATATCGACCAGAGGCGAGACATTGGCGAGAACCTCGGAATCCATTCCGGCCATGTTCTTTAGGCTTACAACGAAGGCTTCGCCGTATTTCAGGAGGCTAACATTGCTGCTGAACGCCCAGGCGAAGAGAAAGACGGTAATGATGTAGGTAAATATCATACGGGTAAGACTTTCGCCATAACCGAAGAGAATGTCGGAAATGATATTGGCGAGAATCTTCCAGGCATTACCCACCTTGGTCCATAGCGAGATGTTGGAGTCTGTCATTTGCCAAATGAGACGATTGCGCTCCATCCTACGCCCCTGGACATAGGCCCAGTTGCTGTCAGCGATAAATCCGTGCGAGGCCCATTGGCTGTTGAAGTTTTTGTAAATCTCCTCGCACTCTGCCCAACGATTGTGAATGGCAGCTTCTGGACTCCAATCAGACTGGGTGCCTGCGTCATTTGTTCGGGTGCCGGTGCCCAATGTATGCCACTCTGTGAGGAAACGGCGATAATCCTCGGCACTCTGTTGAAGAATGTGGTTGTTCACCAAGTTTTGCTTGCGAATGAGTGCTGCATCTCCAAAGTAAGCCTTGGTAATGCTGCAGTTGCTGATCTTGCTTCCGTTGAAGATGACTACTCCATCGATAAATGCACGGTAGAAGTCGCAGAAATCAATTTTTGCATCCTCAAAGGTGGCACTTTCGATATGGACATATCGCATATCACACCATTGGAGTGTGGCCCCGCGAAAACGGCAGTTGATAAGAGTGCTTTTCTTGAAACTGACTTGTGAAAGCGTACATCCTGAAAAGTCGATGCCGTTGAGTTCCATATCTTCAAGATGGACGCCGTTAATTTTCCCGGTCTTGAGCAATTCCTGCAGTTCTTCAAGTTCCATAATTATGTTTTTATTTTGACAAAACTACAAAGAAAAGCTGGAGGAAACAAACGTTTGGGAAAATATAATTACTCCGTGGCGAATAAGCAAAATGCCTATGATGCAACTTTGGTTTTCTTGAGCCAGTGCTCAGTGAGATAGCGGCGTACAGGCAAGTCGTAAAGTTTCAGGAGAGCGTATGCGGTACCGATAGAGAGGATGAAGAGGCATACTGCAACGAAAACGTGTGAGCCGACAGGCAGGTCCTGATGCTTTTCTGCCCAAGCCATCTGCAAATACATATAGCCGTAGTGGGTAATGTATAGAGGATAGGAGAGTTCGCCGAGGAACTTGCATATCGCTTCCGATTTTTTGCCTTTGATTTCGCTGCCCGCACCCATAGATACGATGAGAGGCAAGATGAAGAGGATGACGAGTGTTTCATATATGCCGTTGTAAATGGCAGTCTCACCCTTGCCAAGTTCAGGAATGGATAAGAGGATGACGAGGAGGAGTGAGCACCACCAGAAGCCTCCGTTCACTTTAATATGCTTGGTGAATTTAGACAGAAGGTAACCGGCGAGGAAAGGGAATGAAAGACGCACCAATGCCACGTGCCACTGCCAGCCTTCAATGCCCCAACCACCGATGAAGTTGCCTTGATAGAGAAGAACCGTCTTGCCTTCAGGAGTTGTAATTGACGGAAGGTCCCCCAAGAGATTAAGTCCAAGTCCGAGGTCGATTGTGAAGATAGCGGCGATAAGAGTCAAAGCGGCGATGGCAATCTTCGGCAGACGACGAAGAATGAGACAATAAACAATGTTCGCGATATACTCAAGCATCAAAGACCACTGAGGCCCGTTGATTGGATAGGTTTCTGCCCAGCCTCGAATGTCCATATTTGCCTTGACGGGAATCATCAACATACCCAATACCGCCATTCCAAGAAGCACATACCAAGGTGTCTGACCAACCTTGCTGAACATTTCGCAATCTCCAAAATAGAAAAGGAGGCAGCCCATCACTGTTCCCGCTATGAGCATAGGGTGCAGACGAACAAGACGGCGTTTGAAAAAGCCCCAGGTGGTGAGTTTCTTACCTGCCCATCTGTCATCGTAGGCATAGCCAATCACGAAACCCGAAAGCACGAAAAAGAAATCCACTGCCAGGTAGCCGTGATTGATAATCTGCGTTCCGATGCGTGCGTTATAGGTTTCAAAAAGGTGGAATATGACCACCATAACCGCAGCCACACCTCTCAATCCATCTAAAATCTCATATCGAGGCTTCGAAACAAAATACTCATTCTTGCTCATAACTGTCTAAATCTTTTCCAACTACAAATATATGATAATTTTGAAAAAGTAATACTTAGTCTTATTTTACCATTTGACGTTAGGGTCAGCAGCTAAAATGATTTGTCCGTATTTTTTTATCATATATGGCGATAGTCTTTCTACAGTGCTCACTGCGACTACAGAATCTTTCTCAAGACCGATGAGAGCGTAGTGATTAAACTCAAACCCGGCAAACGGAACAGTTGGAATTACCTTTAACCCATTATCTTGCCAGAACTTACATAACAACCTACTCCTATATAGATTGTAATATTGTAAAGGTTTTGGAGCGTCCCAATATATAGAATAGTCAGGAGCAATTACCCCTGCAAATTTAGCGAGAATTTAGATTCAATACCAGTTCAGTAGTGGTTTTTCTCCACAATAGCCAAATCCGTGCGAGACCAAGACCACACCTGATGTGCATAAAAAAACTACCCTGAGTCGTTGAAACTCAGGGTAGAATAAAGTAGGATGGATATATCCTTATTATTTACGCACGATTATCGGGCGGATAGCCATAATTTAGAGGGCTTTGCCGTCTGAACCGAGAACCTCTTTGATTTTGTGTTCGTAGAGTTTCTTCATGTTCTCACGAGCAGGTCCGAGGTATTTGCGTGGGTCGAACTCGGCTGGTTTCTCAGCGAAGACTTTGCGAACTGCAGCGGTCATAGCGAGACGAGAGTCAGAGTCGATGTTGATTTTGCAAACAGCGCTCTTTGCTGCCTTGCGGAGCTGCTCTTCAGGAATACCTACAGCTGCCTTGAGGGCACCGCCAAACTTGTTGATGGTGTCAACCTCGTCCTGAGGAACTGAAGAAGAACCGTGGAGAACGATAGGGAAGCCCGG
>JABUTT010000171.1 GCA_021443515.1 Bacteroidales bacterium | reverse complement strand
TGAGCATATTCACATTCGAAGATTGGACGATTGTAAAGACCGCTTTCCGCCATCTCCTGCAGAGTTGAAACAGGCGCATACATACGGCTTATTACATCCGTGCAATCATAGTCGTCTTCCCCTCGCTTTTGAGCCCCTTCATAATGCACATAGCGGGAAGAGTCATAATATCTCATCCAGTTATGCATTGCGGCATGATTTGGTCCGAGTCCGCTCTCGTTGCCGAGTGACCACCAGATGATTGAAGGGTGGTTGAAATCGCGGACAACCATACGTGAACCCCTTTCCATAAAGTCCTTAATCCATGAAGGGTCGGTAGCCAGACGGCCCGGACTATGGTGGGATTCTATATTTGCCTCGTCAATGATGAAAAAGCCCATCTTATCGGCGAGTTCGTAAAGATATTCAGTGGAAGGATAATGACTTAGACGTATGCAGTTGATGTTTGCCTCTTTCATCAGTCGAAGGTCTTTTTCGCAATCCTCGCGGCTGAAGGTCTTGCCGTTAAGGTCGCTGTGGTCGTGGTGGTTCACGCCGCGAAGTTTCACGCTCTTGCCGTTTATGAGAAGTTCTCCGTCCTTGTGAAGAATATCCCTGAAACCTATCGCAGTAGTCTTCAAATCGATGGTGTCACCCTTGTCGCTGCAAACGCAAAGTTCGGCTTCATAAAGGTTTGGATGTTCAGGGTCCCACAAATCGGGAGCCGCTACATCAAGACCGATGGCTTCAAAAGGCAAGAGTCCGCGTTGATTGTGTTTTTGTTTGTTTATCACGTCTCCGAGAGTCTTGCTGGTCTGGCAAATCAGTGAATCTCCCTGACGAAGACGAAGGTGGAGAACATAGTCTGCATATTCTTTAGGACAAGGCAGGTACCATTCTTTCATAGTCTCGGCATCGTTTACTGTGACGGGTTTGTCGCCGTAAAATGCAGGGAATGTGATGTTCGGACGACAACTCAGGCGAGCATTGGTGTAGTCTCCGCCCTCAAATGTGGTGTGAAATTCCGCGCTCCAGATTCCGCAGGCTGCAGGTTCGCAGTAGAGAGTGACATCCCGATATATGCCTCCCATACGCCAATGGTCCTGATCTTCGAGGTAACTTCCGCGACCCCATTTCCAAACCACAACTTCAATGTTGTTGCCTCCTTTTTTGATGTATGGAGTGATGTCGAATTCGCTGTTGAGACAACTGTCGTCTCCCGCTCCCACGTAATTCTTGTTTACATATACTTTGTAATATGAATACACACCCGCAAAGTTGATGATAACCTTTCTGCCTGTCGTCCAGGTCTCATCCAAAGTGAAACTTCGGGAATATGTGCCCACAAAGTTGCCTCGCGAAATCACCCCCGGCGTGTTTGGAAACGGATAGGTGGTATTGGTGTATAGAGGATAGCCGTATCCTCGTGTTTCCCAACAACTTGGCACATCAATCTTGCCGCTCTGCTTAGCTCCTGTCGCCTCATCGAGGAGGGAGAAGTTCCAGTTTCCGTTCAGCGACATCTGCCACGAAGGGTTTCCGTGCAGGGTGGCTCGCATGGGAAGACGGTTTTCGCTTTGAGCGAATATAGGGGTTCCCGATATTAAGAGGCAAAGGGTTGGAATGATAAGACGTTTGAGCAGTTTCATATTATTGGGAAGTTAAGATGTATGTTTGCAAATATACAAAAAAACGCGGACAGGGAGTTTTGCGAGTTTTATGTCTATTTCCGGTAAAATCAAACGATTTCAACAATTTATTATAAGATTTCTTGCAATTTATAAAGGATATGGATATATTTGAAAGTCGAAACCGAAAAACAATTTCAAATCATATCTATCATGAAAAAATTATTCACTTTCGCTGTCGTAGCAGCACTCGCAGCATCCATTCTTTCCGGATGCGCAAAACAGGAACCATCTGAAATCCGTTCGGTAAATATGCCCAAAAAGGCAATTCTCTATGGCTTCGCTCAGAGTCGTACTTACGTTATCAAGGACGGAAGTGGAACACTATCTGATGCTACTGCAATTGAAACAGAAGTAACAATTCACGTTACAAAAATTGGCAGCAAAGCAGTTGATGAGGTTTACACTGTAGCAACAAACTCTGCAGGTTTTTTCAAATTTGAACTCGGAGCACCTGCTGAGCAGAGCGTAAGTGGAAATGCTTATATTAAAATAATTGGTGGTACATCGGCTGTCAAGGATGGCACAAAGTGGGTTGCCGGAGGCATTGCAGATTTCTATGGTACTGCTTCGTTCAGCATTCAGGCAGATAAATCTCAGAAGATTAAAATTATAGCTACTCCTGTAACTGCATACACGAGTCCTGATTCTTCATTCTAGTATATTGGAGGACGATTATGAAAAAGTTTTTGTTAGCAATCGGATGCTGCCTTCTGATGGCAGTCTCCGCCTTCGCCCAAAAGCCTAAACAGGATAACAAGCCTGAGGTAGGCAAGTGGTCTGTCGGCGTGTCTTTCAATGTTCTTTCAATTGGAAAGGCGGTTTCCCAGCCTGCCGACAATACAGGTGTGGCTGACTTCGTGTCAAGCAACTCTGCATTCGTGTCTGAGCAAATGAATATCATTACCAAGGACCCTATTGCAAAAATTAACTTCAAATATCTGGCAAAGGAGCATTTCGCTCTACGTATCGGTGTGGGTGTTTCCGGAAGCAAGATAGATTACAGGGAATATGTGACAGATGACCTCGCCAAATTCAATGAACCGCTTTCTGAAAAGGTTGTGTTTGACACTGTTCACGGCAATCTTACCACATTCAGTGCAAGTCTCGGCGGAGAATGCCGTATGGGCAAGCAGAATGTCCAGTTCATCATCGGTTTTGGTCTGAATTATGTGATTGGTGGCGGTAGGGCTACTCTGGATTATGGCAACGTATTGAATGTCGCAAATCCTAAGCCTTCGACAGTCGGTATTGCCGATGTTAATGGTGCGCTCAATACTTATAAAGGCACTCATCTCGGAATTTCTTGGGCACGTCCTGTAGAAAGATACACTCAGGGTCACACTCAGGCTATTTCTTTCTGTTTTGATATGGGTATCGAGTGGTTCTTCATCAAGAATGCATCTCTTCAGGCATCTTTGGGTATAGTTCCTGTATCAGTTGCCTTCCAGCCACAGTCTTGGGCTAAGTACGAGGGCCTTTCAGAGATTTCAAACAAGGTTGAAACATACGTTGACCTCGTAAGTCCCGGAAGTACAGCTATCCTTTACGGAACCAACAATCTTTCACTCAACTTCGGACTCAACTACTATTTCAAATAGTCTCTAAGGCTTGTTCAAATAGTCTCTAAGGCTTGAAGCAATTTATAAAAGGTGACTGCTTTTCGCGGCCACCTTTTTTATTTTTTCAACTCATTTAGTTGCGTGGGTATGCAATGTTATTTCGACTCATTTATCAGGTGAGCAATCGCTTCGAGAGGACTGTACACCATCATTCTTGGGCCGACCCAACGCATAACCTCTCTCATCTGCTCTCTCATATCCGGTTTGTAGCAATGGATGGGGCACTTGCGACAACTTGGCTTGTTTTCGCCGAATTTGCAAGCATCAAGTCTTTTGTTTGCGTACTCCAACAGGGCGGTGCAACGCGGACACAGGCTCTTGTTGCCCTCCTTTTTCCTGCAATACAGGTCAACCATCGTGGCCACAACTTTTTTCTCTCGTTCTATCTTTGTCATAATGTATCATTTCGTCTTTGGGTCGCCCTCGGGCAATGTCTTCACCCTTATGGTCGTCTTCAATCATCGGGTTGAGGCCTTCGCTTATATCAACGCAATGTCATCCGTCTCTGGCTTGCCATCGGGCAACGGACTTAGGCCTTTGCGAAGGCTTCGGGGCATTTTTTTAAGCACTTCATTATAGGAGTGGGCGACGATGTGCTTAATGAAATCAGCGTTCACTGAGGGATGTCCGAAGTCAGTCATATTCCAGTATCGCTTGTTCATGTGCCATGCCGGTTCCACCACATCAAGATGGCTGTCCCTCAACAGGCGGGCATAGTCGGGATCGCATTTGAGAAACACATACCTGCTATACTTCGGAATAAACATAAGCATCGCAAACATCTTTCCCCGCACCTTGAACACAACCGTATCTTCACCGAAGCATTGGGTTTCCTCCGCCTCAGGTATGCTCATACAAATCTCCCGTACCTCCTCAATATTCATCTGTCCCTTCCTTTTCAAAGATTGTCAGTCGTTTCCAGTGGTTTTCCTCAGTCCTCTTCTAAAGTTTTTCGCAGGTCCTTCCCAAGGTCTTCACTACTGCAAAGCGTCGTTCAATCACCAAAGATACGAATCTTGGCTATATATGGCAAATCTATATAAGTTGCCCCGAGTTTCCGTGGCGCCTCTTCTCGCTGAGCCGCTTGCGAAGGGCGTATAAAACTCTTCTCCGCCTCTCCATATAGCATCTTCAATGGCGATTTAGTATACCTTTACTATGTATTCTATTTATTACTCAGGATTTGGAATGTTCATGGAGAAATCATATATTTGTATGTCGTTCGTTTGGAGGAACTGAAATCAACCACTAAATAATATATAATTATGAAAAAGCATTTATTTATTTATTTATTTATTTATTGGGCTGTTAACATTTTCATGTTCTAAGAAATCAGGGCCCGCTATTTCAGATTCAAGAACTATAAACATTCAAGAGGAATATAAGATTCCGATTGAAGATGCCCTATCTTCACTTGAAGATTTCATGATGGAAAGAGGTGTTGTTACGACTAAGGGTGAAATGAATAATTACATTGATAATTATTTCCCTGTATCCGTGCCTGCAACCAAGTCTGCCCCTAAGGAGGATGTAATTTATGCAGTAAATTTCACGGATGGAGGCTATGCTTTGCTTGCGGCTGATTCCCGTATTCCGGAAGACATTTTGGCAGTAACTGACGATGGCCGAATTACTGAAAGTGATTTTGAAGAACCTGTTTTTGAGAAAGTTGTAACGGATAACGATGATTTGTCTGAATCCGAATATGATGCGATGGTGGAATCTGGAGTCCTCGCAACCATCGACATCGAAAATCAGATTAATCGAGAGTGTTTGCAATATGCTGTAAATTCAATAGATGAAGATCCAACCTCGGGAGATAGAGGAGGTTCAGCTACCGGAAGTAGTGCTGAGCCGGAAACATATTCATGGGAAATTATTGAAGAAGTCCCGAGAATGCTCAGTACGGCATGGACTCAAGATACTGAAGATAATAATTTATTTAATAAATACTGCCCTGTCGTTGGATTGTTTATAAAACGCAAGGCTCCTGCCGGGTGTGTTTGTATTGCTCTTTCACAAATCATAGCATACCATGAGTACCCTGATAATCTGACTTGTAACGGAATACAAATAGAATATCCTGCTATTAAAAGGATATACTATTATAATGGTAAAAGATTATGTTATGATGCTACCGATGCAAGTATAGAGATGCTTGCTCAATTCTGTATAACAATAGGAGGTTGGTGCAATACAAAGTATCATTCTATTTTTGGAAAATCATGGGGCTTTGCGTGGCCTACAGATGCAAAATCTTGCTTAGAAACGTTTGGTTACAAGAATGTATCTTTAGATTGGAAATATGATGAAGCGAGGGTATTGGAGTGTTTGGATAACGGTTGCCCTGTTTTTATGTC
>JABUTT010000041.1 GCA_021443515.1 Bacteroidales bacterium | reverse complement strand
GTAAGCGCTTCTTACTACGACCAGAGAGGTATTATCCGCAACACAGGTTACAATCGTCTCACTGTTCGTTCAAACCTCAGCGCAACTCCTAAGAAATGGCTTGCTCTCGGTCTGAATGTCAGCGGTTCTTACTCCGACAACAACCTCGTGTCAAGCTCGGGTGACGGTTATGGCAGCAGCGAAGGCGGTTCAGTCGTTCGTTACGCCCTCTTCCGTACTCCTGCAATCCCCGTAAAGGATGCAAACGGCAACTGGGTTGACCTTCCGGGAACTTATTACGGAGACCCTGTATATAACTCGTTCTTCGGCGACGGTTACAGCCCTGAGGGCCTTGCAGCAATGACAGACCGTTCTATCAAGACCAAGTCCATCATCGCCACTACCCACCTTACCTTCAAGTTCACAAAGGACATTTTCTGGAAGAACACCTTCGGTATCGATTATCGTAACGCCGCAAACCGCGTGTTCAACCACACTTGGGGCGACAGCAATCGTATCAATGCTACCAACTCATTGAATGTCAATACATCAGAGAACTTCAACTGGACATTCAACTCTACCTTCAACCACTCGATGGAGTTCGCCAACGACCACCACTTCAGTTATCTCGTAGGTGCCGAACTCATCCGCAACAGCGGCTATGCTACAGGTATGAACAACAATGCTTTCGTCAATACAGACCCTGAGTTTACCTACATCGGCAAGGGTATTGGCCAGAAAGATGTTTCCGAAAGCGTTTCAGCTTCTTCACTCCTCTCGTTCTTCGCGAATGTGAACTACAACTACAAGAGCAAGTACTATGTGTCTGCAATCATTCGTGAGGATGGTTCTTCACGCTTCAGCAAGGGCAACCGCTGGGGAACATTCTACTCTGTGTCTGCAGGTTGGAATATGGAAGAGGAAGCTTGGCTCAAGGATAATCCTACCATCAACAAACTCAAGATTCGTGCGGGCTTCGGTGCCATCGGTAACCAGAATATCGGTCTTTACGCTTATTCGGACCGTATGGTTGACGGCGCTTACTATATGTTTGGAGAGAATGCCCTCAACGGATATTATCAGAGCACACTCGCAAACACCAACCTCAAATGGGAAACCAGCAACCAGTTCAACTTCGGTGTGGATTTCGAATTCCTCAAAGGCCAGTTCGGTGTCACTGCAGACTATTATTATAAGGTCACCAACAACATGCTCGTTCAGGAGGCCCTTCCTCTCTCTGTAGGTAATGCGGCTACTCCTTGGGTAAACAACGGCAGCGTGCTCAACACAGGTGTCGATATCGAATTCTTCTGGCACAAGACCTGGAAGGATGCTTCCCTCGACATCAAACTCAACGGAGGTTATCTCCACAACAGGGTGCTTTCTCTTGAATCTCCTATCCTCGGCGGTCGTGTAGATACAGGTATTTACGCTACAAGGACAGAGGTGGGCCATCCAATCGGCTCATTCTATCTCTATGAGGTTGCAGGCATCTTCCAGAATAAGATGGAAATTATGACTTCGCCTTATCAGGGAGCAGGAATTCAACCGGGTGATGTCAAGTATGTTGACCAGACGGGCGACAATGTTATCGATGCAAATGACCGAGTATATGCCGGCAGCGCTATTCCTAAGTTCAATTTGGGTCTCAACCTTTCTGCTTACTTCAAGGGATTCGACCTTTCAATGTTCTTCCAAGGCGCCTTTGGTCAGAAGATTTTCTCACAGGTAAACTATGACATTGAGGGCTTCTATCGTGGATTTAATGTGACAAAACGCTATTACAACGAGCATTGGACACCTGAAAATCCTTCAAATACCCAGCCTCGTGCTTCTTGGAGCGGCAAGACAAACAACGTGCGTGCATCTACCCGCTTCCTTGAGGATGGCAGTTACTTCCGTCTCAAGAATGTTCAGCTTGGTTACACTTTCAAGATTCCTGAAAGTTGGAAGATTGAAAACATCCGCATCTATCTCGCAGCAAGCAATGTATTCACTATCACTCGCTACAACGGTCTTGACCCTGAAATGACTGTCAGCACCAACTCGGCTTCCGAGGGTGACCGCGCAAACGGTATCGACTGGGGTACTTATCCTGTTGCTAAGAGTTATACTGTTGGCTTGAACTTCACATTCTAATTAGGAGGAAATGAAAATGAAAAATATATCTATCATTACACTTCTTGCAACTGCTGCGATTGCAGCATCTTGCTCTTTCCTTGATGAGCAGCTCAAGGGTGACTATTCATCGGAGACTTACTATACCAATTCGGAAAATGCAGTAATGGCTGTGAATGCGGTATATAACAGTCTCTACAACAATACTGAATGGATATTCGGTGATGTGGCTTCCGACGATACGGTTAAGGGAGGAAATGCGGGTGATGCCGCAGATATCAACAATATCGACCAACTTAACGCTACATCGGACAATGGCCCTATCGGTACATATTGGCAGCACCGCTACGAGACAATCGCAAGGGCCAACAATGCGATAGCAAACATCTCAAAACTCAATATCGATGCAGCTCTTCAGACCCGTCTTATTGCGGAATGCAGGTTCCTCAGGGCATATTCATATTTCTGCCTTGTGAACGTATTCGGCGAGATTCCTCTCAAGACCCAGCCTCAGACTTCTGCTGATGCCATTCACGTAGGCTTGAGCAGCGTGGATAAAATTTATGCACAGATTGATGAAGATCTCCAAGAGGCAGCAAAGGGCCTGGAGGAAAAGAGCGTAGAGTTTGGCCGTGCAACAAAGGGCGCCGCTTACGGACTTCTTGCAAAGAGCCTTCTTTTCCAGAAGAAGTATTCGGAGGCTCAAAAAGCCATTGAAAATCTTGAGGCTCTTCATATCTACTCTCTCGAGCCAAAATTCGAAGACCTGTTCAAGCAGGGCGGAGACAAGAGTCCGGAGAGCATTTTTGCCCTTCGCTATGGCAACACCACAACCGCTTCCCTTGGAAACAACCTCAATGTATGGTTCGCTCCTTCAAAGGACGGAGGTTATTACTTCAACGCTCCTACACAGTCTTTGGTAGATTGCTATCAGACTAATGACCCTCGTCTCGACGCTTCTCTCGGTCGCGATGGAAAGCCTTGGTTCGATGGAACCATATTCTCGAAATCTTGGTCTGAGGCTACAGGCTACCTCGTGAAGAAATATAACGAGGATGTCGTGGAAGGTCAGGCAAGGTCTCAGTGCACCCTTCCTCAGCACATTCTCCGCTATGCAGATGTGATTTTGATGAAGGCTGAGATTCTCAATGAACTTGACAATACACTCGATGCCATTGATGAGGTAAACAAGGTTCGCATTCGTGCAACATTACCGACTCATGAATCTTCACTCACTAAGGAGCAACTTCGTGACAAAATCCGCAGAGAGCGCCGTTGTGAACTTGCTTTCGAGTTCCATCGTTTCGGCGACATTATGCGCTATGGCAAGGATTATGCAGAGAGTTGCCTCGGCATTAAATTTACCGGAGAACGCTATTATTTCCCTATACCACAGGCAGAAATTGATGCAAATAAAGCTCTTAAATAGAGTATAATTGATATACACACATTAACTTTTTATTATTAACAACAAAAAAATCAAATGATCATGAAACTTCTTTCAAAGATCGCAGGCGTTATCGCAGTGGTAGCGCTTACATTCGCGGTGGTTGCTTGCAACAAGAACCCCAAACCTAGTAGCAAAGCTGACCTCACAGCAATCAATGCAACAATCGCAAAGTGCGAGCAGGTACTTGCAGCTGCAACTCCAGCACTCTATCCTGAAGATGCTATTGACGAGTTCAAGGTAATCATTGCAGAGATTAAACCTACTCTCAATGACCTTACACAGACTCAGGTTGACGCTCTCAATGTTCAGCTTCTCGCTCAGCTTGCAGCTTTCGAGTCTCTGAAATATGAGGACATCCCTGCTTCTGCAGTTACAATGTCTCTCTCTTTCGACGAGGGTACAGGCACAAGCCTCAAGACTAAGGGTTCCAACACTTGGACTGCAACTCTTTGCGCTGGTCCTTCCGAAATCTTCGGTTCTGATACAGCCATCCCTACTTTCGTTACAGGTAAGGTTGGTAAGGCTATTCACTTTGAGAAAGGTTCTCATATTGAGATCGCTGACTATGCTGCCAACAAACTTGAGGTAGGCGCAATGTCTATCTCTGTTTGGGTAAATCCTGACAAGGTTTTCTCAGGCAACTACATTGTTTCTTACAACTACTGGAACAGTTTCAAACTCCAGGTTCAGGATGCTAGCAAGCCTTTCTTTACTCTTAAGGCCGGCGAAAACTGCCAGGATATGGACAACGAAACCGATCAGTCTGTTCCTGCAAAAACTTGGTCACACGTTGTTGTTACCTGGGATGGCGCAAAGGGTGAAGTTTACTTCTATGTAAACGGTGAAGTTACAAAGGTTTGGGATCCTGATTCAAAGGCTGGTACTCTTAAGGGCAACATCGCTTCTTATGCAAACAAACTTCCTCTCCTCATCGGTGCTTGCACAACTTATGCTGAGGCTTGCTCTTGGTCTTGGGCAGATCCATCACAATGGGCTAAGAATCCTGAGTCTTGGGATTGCTTCTATGGTTCAATTGACGAGGTAGCAATCTACAACACAGTTCTTACTCCTGGTCAGGTTAAGAAACTTTACAACACACAGAAATAATCTGTTACGGTTAACTTAATTATCCTGAGGGTGGCCTTCGGGTCACCCTCTTTTCAAAAACAAATAATATGAAAAAAGTTCTATTCGCGTCAGTTTCGTTGTTACTTATCCTTTCCTGCACACCAAAGGCGCCCGGAATTCACACGGAGAGTGATGCCTATTTCGGCTTTCCCACAAAGCAGAAAACCATAGACAGGATATCCATTATGCCCCAACTTCCGCAGCCATACCAGATGCTGGACTGGAGGCAGAAGACAAAGGACTACGATGCTTACGTCTTTGACTGGAATAGAACCGATGAGGTGGGACCTCTCATCTGGAAAGATGGCGGACGCAGGAACTTCCCGAGGGAGACCTTTGGCTTATATACCGCTGTCGGAGACATTCGTCAGGGACCATCTCGCAATACCTCCTCTCACGAGAGCATAAATACCATTGCCGCTGTTCTCAGTGGCGGTCTTGTTGGTATCGACAAGACAAACCAGGATGGATACAACTATCCATACATGCTCCAGAACTATTTTGCAAACGACAATGGCTGGAAGATAATGCTCAACGGCACATCCGGCTATGCTCAGGACTGGTGGTACAACATCCTTCCGAATATACTTTACTACGGCGTGTGTGATATTTTTCCTAATGTGGATGGGGCTGATGACCTTCTTCGCAGCATAGCCGATCGCTTTGCCGAGGCAGATGAAAAACTCGCCGGCAACTACAACTATTCCTGGTTCAACTACCAGACTATGACAGGCGTCAACAGTCACATTCCTGCTCAGCAGGATGCGGCAGGTGGCCACGCGTGGGTGCTTCTTCAGGCTTATCGTCATTTTGGCGACGTGAAGTACCTCGAGCGCGCAATAAGCGCAACTAAAGCATTGAATGATCAGCGTGAAAGCCGATTCTATGAGTGCATACTCCCATTCGGCATTTACACGGCAGCATATCTAAACATGGTTTCGAACAATGACTATGATATCGAGAAGATGCTCGGCTGGGTCTTTGACGGCAGCAAGGGTCGTCCCGGCTGGGGCGTTTTAGTCGGCAATTGGAGCGGCTACGATATCTATGGTCT
>JABUTT010000128.1 GCA_021443515.1 Bacteroidales bacterium | reverse complement strand
TACCGCCTTGATTATAAGCTATTCTACGCTCTGGATTGGCATCTCCTTTAATAGTGTATGTGTCATCTCCATTATCAATCACCTCAAAAGTTCCTGCATCCGTTGCAACTAATTTGAGATTTGTACCGGAAGAATAATCTTTCAAATACTTATTCTCATAGACATTGGCAATAGTGTATCTGTTATTGTCGCTATCGTATGTAAAAGTCCACGCACAATCAGAGGTTACATTGTATTTTCCTCCTACATATGGTGTACCGGTCAACTCTGCATAAGCCTGTCGATATCCGGAGGCATCGGCCTGCATCATATATTTTGTGCTGCCACGCTCAACATAGATTACATAGTCGCCGTCAGCGATTGGGGCTTCAGGTTTTTTGAATTTTGCGTTGGAGAGGTTGATGTTGATTGGAACGAGGTCGTTTGCATCGACTAAAACTCCGTCTGTAAGGGTTGCAGTGTAAGATGCAGTTTCAGTCTCGACTGTAATATCAGCATCGGTGTATGCGCCAGGAGCAACAACTACATAAACGAGGGTGCTTGCCGCTGCCTTGCTTGTGCCTACGGTCTTATGCTCAGCAAGGGTTGCAGTAACCTCATCGAAACCCGGTTGAGGACGGCCGAGTGTCGGCTGCGATGCGGTAATGTTAACGACGTATGCGCCGACTACATTTTCGCTTCCGAATGTCACAGACACAACCTTTTCATTCTGCTGCTCAGCCTCAGTTGCATAGATGTTGAACTCGAGCACACCTGCAAGGTTGTTGAAATTGATTGTCTGCAAAGATGTTGCGGGAAGTGCTTCAACCTCAACGCATCCAACCATAGGCATTGCATCCTTAATTGTGACGCCATCCTGGTTAGTCGGAATGAAGATGTTGACTTCCTTGGCCGAAACATTGTTATTGTCGGCATTGAAAGGATAGTATGCGTAGATTAAATCTTCTTCAATCTCCTTACCCGGATTTATCGTAATCTGAGCCCCGCTCTCACTGATTGAAACAGGACTTTCAAGATTCTTGAGCCCCTCAATGTAAAAGAAAGAGCCTACAGCATCTCCGCTGTCCCATTTGTATGAAGTTGCGTCAGCGTTGATAGATGCCTTAGTGTCAATGGCATTATTGGTAATGTTGAAGGTAAGAGCCTTGTCTGAAGGCTGCTGCGGCGACTGGGTTTTTGCACAAGAGAAAGCAAGGAGAGTCGCTAATGAAAGGGTTACAAGTCTGATAATCTTTTTCATAGCTCTTTCAATTATTCAAGTCCGTAATCGCCATCATCAGAACCGGCAGAACCGCCTCTGTTGAAATCCTCAAGTCCGTCATTTGATGCGGCAAAGCCACGCTCAATACGCAATAGAATTAACTCCGAAGTGGGAGAAGAGTAAGATTTTTTAACCATAGGATATGTTTTTTGATAAGTTTTGGGCACATTACTAACTTTGGCCACGAAGTTACTATTTTATAGTAAAATTTGCAAATAAAAGTGAATTAAAATTGAACACCTCGGACTTGTCTCCAAATAAGATAGCAAAAAATGACCCCGAAGGAAAGGCTTCAGGGTCATTAAAATATCCGTTTAAAATTTTATTCGTGTTTAGGACGACGATCGTCGCGGCGTGGGCCACGGTCATCGCGATGAGGAGCGCCCTCACGACGTGGGCCACGGTCTCCACCCTTACCATCACGAGGTCTTCTCTCAGGCTCAACCCATCCTTCTGGTTTTTCGATGAGTGCCCTGCGTGAAAGACGCATCTTGCCGGTCTTTGCATCAATTTCGAGGAGTTTTACCTCTACTTCGTCGCCGACGTTAACGATGTCCTCGACTTTCTCAGTCTTCTTCCAATCGAGTTCAGAGATGTGGAGAAGGCCTTCCTTGCCCGGAAGAATCTCTACAAATGCGCCGAATTCGAGGATGCTGACAACCTTTCCGGTGTAGGTC
Source organism: Bacteroidales bacterium (assembly GCA_021443515.1). GTDB lineage: Bacteria > Bacteroidota > Bacteroidia > Bacteroidales > UBA932 > Cryptobacteroides. The sequence continues at coordinate 3,882 of JABUTT010000128.1, read as the reverse complement.
TTGCCAACCTCAGGAACTGCGCATATACCCTCAATCCATGCCTTTGCTGCATCGAGAGCCGCCTTGTCGTTGCTGAAGATGTCAACTACGCCTTCAGTGGTCTTGCCGTCTCCGACAGGCTCCTCAGTGATGGTGATGGTTGCACCGGTTTCTTTCTGAATCTTCTGGATGGTCTCGCCGCCCTTGCCGATGATTGCACCGATGAACTCGGAAGCAACGCGGAGCTGGACGATGCGAGGAACGAATGGCTTGTAGTCCTCACGAGGCTCGCTTATTGTCTTCATCATTTCGCCCATAATGTGCTCACGGCCCTGGCGTGCCTGCTCGAGTGCCTTTGCAAGCACCTCGTATGAAAGGCCGTCAACCTTGATGTCCATCTGGGTTGCTGTGATACCGTCGCGAGTACCTGTTACCTTGAAGTCCATATCTCCGAGGTGGTCCTCGTCACCTAGAATGTCGGAGAGAATGGCGTAACGCTCGTTTGGCTTGTCTGCATCTGTGATAAGGCCCATAGCGATACCTGCAACAGGCTTTTTGAGTTTCACGCCTGCATCCATAAGAGCGAGGCAGCCGCCGCAAACGCTTGCCATTGAAGACGAGCCGTTTGATTCGAGAATATCTGAAACCACGCGAACTGCGTAAGGATTTTCAGGAGCCATAGGAACCATTGGCTTGAGGGCTCTCCAAGCGAGGTTGCCGTGACCGATTTCACGACGGCCCACACCTTTCTGAGCCTTTGCTTCGCCAGTTGCGAAAGGAGGGAAGTTGTAGTGGAGAACGAACTGATCTTCGCTCTGAACGAGAACCTCATCGTGCTCCTTCATATCCATCTTTGTTCCGAGTGTTACTGATGCAAGGCTCTGAGTCTCGCCACGTGTGAAAATTGCGCTGCCGTGCGCTTTTGGCAGATAGCCTACCTCGCACCATATAGGGCGGATTTCGTTTGTCTTGCGGGAGTCGAGACGGAGGCCTTCATCGAGAATCATATTTCTCATTGCGGCTTTCTCGACTGCGTGATAGTATCTTTCAACCATCATCTTCTTTTCTTCACGCTCTTCCTCAGGAATTGTCTCGTAGAACTCTTCCTTGAGTGCCTCGAATGCGTCAGCGCGATCGTGCTTTGGAAGACCGCTCTTTGCGATTGCATAGCAACGGTCGTAGCAGAATGTTTCGCAAGCCTTGCGGAGGTCTTCATCGTTGACCTCGTGGCAGTAGGTGCGTTTTACGCTCTTGCCGACCTCTTCGGTAAGTTCAAGCTGAGCTTTGCAGTGTTTCTTGATTTCTTCGTGAGCGAACTTGATGGCCTCGAGCATTACTGCTTCGCTGACCTCGTTCATTTCGCCCTCGACCATCATAATATTGTCGTAGGTTGCTGCAACCATAAGGTCGAGGTCGCAACCCTGCATCTGAGAGAAGTTAGGGTTGATTACGAACTCGCCGTTGATTCTGGCTACACGCACTTCGCTGATAGGACCTCCGAACGGAATGTCGCTCACTGCAAGAGCGGCTGATGCTGCAAGACCTGCAAGTGCATCAGGCTGGATGTCATTGTCAGCGGAGATAAGATTGATGTTTACATAAACTTCTGCGTGGAAGTCTTCTGGGAAGAGGGGACGGAGGGCGCGGTCAACGAGACGTGCAGTGAGAATTTCTGCGTCGTTGGCTTTGCCTTCTCTCTTTGTGAAACCGCCCGGAAAACGACCGGCAGCATAGTACTTTTCTTTGTAGTCAACCTGCAGCGGCATGAAATCCACATCTTCTTTAGCATCTTTCGCTGCTGTGACTGTTGCGAGGAGCATAGTGTCTCCCATTTTTACGACGACCGAGCCGTCTGCCTGCTTGGCAATCTTTCCGGTCTCGATTTCGATTATCCTACCATCGGATAATTCGATTTTTTTGTTGATAATGTTCATAAATTTTTTCAGCTTGGCCCCTATGGCCTATAATAAATAAAATAAAGTGTGTGCTTCTAAAAAAAGGGGGACTGTATGCCAACCCCCCTTTATTCTATTTTCCTGATTATCGACGGAGACCGAGCTCTTTGATAATACTTCTATATCTCTCAATATCAGTAGCCTTCAAATAATCGAGAAGCCTACGACGCTGTCCGATAAGCCTTGTAAGAGCGCGACGAGTGGAGAAATCCTTCTTGTTCGCTTTGAGGTGCTCGGTCAGGTGAGCGATACGGTAGGAAAATAATGCAACTTGACTCTCAGCAGAGCCGGTGTCAGTATTAGACTTTCCGTACTTCGCGAAAATCTCTTGCTTTTTTTCTGGCGCTAAGTATTCAGCCATAATGCAAAAAATTTTACAGGTTATTATTAAAAAAACGTGCTTTTTGGATACATTTCCATTTAAGCGGGGCAAAGGTAGTCATTTATTATGAATTTTTCAAAGATTTTCATATTTTTGTATGACAAAAAAGTAGTTAATTATGATGATTGTGGTGGAAGGCCTCGATGGAGCGGGAAAAAGCACCCAAGTCGGCCTTTTGAAAAAATATCTGACAGAAAAATACGGGGAGATTGAATACATCCATTTTCCTCGTTACAATTCTCCCGTCTATGGCGACCTTATCAGCCGTTTTCTGAGTGGGGAGTTCGGCGACAACAATGCCGTTCATCCACGTCTTGTTGCCCTGCTTTATGCCGAAGACCGCCACAATGCCGCCGCTGAAATCAAGAAAAGCCTCGAGGATGGCAAAGTTGTGCTTCTTGACAGATATGTGTACTCAAACATTGCCTATCAGTGTGCAAAACTGGGCGATGACGCTGCAAAAAGGGAACTTGCCGATTGGATATTCAAGACCGAATACATCGATTTCGCCATTCCGCGTCCGGACAAGAACCTCTTTCTCGATGTGCCAATTACCTTCGTGAAGAGGCAGTTGGAAAGCCATAGGGAAGGGCTCGACAAGGACTATCTTTCTTCAGGCGCAAGGGACATACATGAGGAAAACATTGCCTTTCAGGAGGCTGTACGCGAGGAATATCTCAAGCGTTGCGCCGAAGACCCGACTTTTACGAGGGTTGACTGCTCGGATGAAAACGGAAATATGCTCGCAGCAGACTTAATCTTCAAACGCATAGTCGCCGCCCTATGAAAGAAGCCTGGTTCCGCCGCCTTTGCGCAACTATAATAGGTATTATATTTTATGTTTCCGGAGTGTCAAAAATCATTGACCCTGTCGGAACGGCACTTATTGCCGAGGAGTATTTCAAACTTTTTCACCTTAATTTCCTGTCATTTGCAGCTCCTACTGCAGGTTTTTTCATAGGTCTGCTCGAAATGACGATAGCGGCGGCGATGCTGTGCAAGGTCTATCGACTTTTTTTTGCCTTCGTAACTTGTGCTCTCATTCTTGTCTTTACCATTGTTACGACAGTCCTCGTCATCGTTCAGCCGGATATGAATTGCGGTTGCTTTGGGGAGATGCTGAAAATAGACCACGAGACAAGTTTCTATAAAAACATATTTCTGCTTTTGCTGGCTGCGGGGGCATTCATAAGGGTTTTCATCGACTATTACAAGGAAGGCGTCGAGAAGGCGGCTGCCGATGCCCTGGAGGATGAAAATGACGAAGATGATGATGCTGACGTCGATGCTCAAAATGGCGCTGATGCTGACGTTGCCGCAGATAATGACTTAAAGAAGAACAGGATATTCAAGTATCGCAACAGAAAATACCGTCTGGTGCTTTTCTATGCCACGATTATCGCTTCCCTCGGTTTCCAAATTTACAACAAGGTTCATCTTCCTCTCCTCGATTTTACCGAGATGGCCCCTGGCGCCGAACTTTCCGGCTCAGAGAAGGTTGACATCCCGAAGATTGCCTATATATATGAAAAGGATGGGTGGCAGTTGTCTTTTGACCTTGACGCC
>JABUTT010000068.1 GCA_021443515.1 Bacteroidales bacterium | reverse complement strand
ACATCGTTGAGAGGCACAAAGGTTACATTCGAGTTGTCGTTGTAAGGCGAACGATAGGCAGGATTGTCGGTTACGCCCACCGCTCCGCTCGTCCTTCCGTGAAACGCTTTGGATATTGCTAGCACTTTCGCCCTTCCGGTGTCGAAAGAAGCGAGTTTGAGGGCATTTTCATTTGCTTCCGCACCGCTGTTGCACAGGAAAAGGCTGTAGTCGTCGTAGCCGCTCACCTTTCCAAGACGCAGGGCAAGTTCCCTCTGGAGAGAGTTCTGGACTGCATTTGAATAGAAGCCGAGGCGGGAAAGCTGGTCGGAGAGCATCTTGACATAGTGGGGATGGCAGTGGCCGATTGAAATCACGGCGTGGCCACCATAAAGGTCGGTGTATTCCTCTCCCTTGCTGTCCCAAAGAGTTGTGTCAAGGCCTCTTACAGGCTCAATATCCCAGAGTTTATATACTTTGAAAAGGTCCATAGTTTATTAGAATGCCATTGCCTTCAGCCTCAGACCGGCAGTTTGGTCGAGACCGAAAATTATGTTCATATTCTGTACAGCCTGACCGCTCGCGCCCTTGATAAGGTTATCGATGACTGAGGAAATGTGGAGGGTGTCGCCGTACTTTTCGAGGCTGAGTATGCACTTGTTCGTGCCAACCGCCTGCTTCATGTCTACCTGAGTGGAGGCAACGAAAGTGAAAGCCGCGTCCTTGTAAAAGTCATTGTAGAGTTTCACAGCCTCCTCAAGAGAGAGACTGCATCGGGTATAGACACTCGCGAATATACCTCTTGCAAATCCTCCCCTTATAGGCACAAACCTGATTTCTCCGTCAAATGACGGCTGACTCAAAGCCAGATTGCGCTTAATCTCAATAAGGTGCTGGTGGGTGAATACCTTGTAGGCGGAGAGGTTGTTTGAGCGCCAGCTGAAATGGGTTGTAGGAGATGGTTTCACGCCTGCTCCGGTCGAACCTGTGATTGCAGTCACGTGAATATCGTCCTCAAGCAGGCCTGCCTTCGCAAGAGGAAGGACGGCAAGTTGGATTGCTGTGGCAAAACAACCCGGGTTTGCAATTTTATTTGCACCCTGTATTCTCTCGTAATTCAATTCGGGAAGGCCATAGACATAGCCGTCGCTCTCATCCCTGAAGTCCTGGGCAAGATCTATCACCTTCAACCCTTTTGGCATAGTCCGGCTCTGCCAGAACTCACGACTCTTTCCGTGTGCAGAGCAGAGGAAGAGTACATCTATGCCTTCAAGGTCAAAGTTTTCGCAAAATCGCAGGTCAGTTTCGCCTATCAGACCGCTGTGGACATCACAAACCAGTCCTCCCGCATTTGAAGAACTGTGAATGAATGTGATTTCTGCTTCGGAATGGTTTAAGAGAATTCTTATGAGTTCTCCGGCTGTGTAACCTGCACCGCCAACTATTCCAACCCTTATCATGCCTTAGGGGCGAGAAGAGCGAGGACGATGTAAGCAATTGCTCCGATACCGCAGCAAAGTACAAGAACGACAAAAGCGATTCTCACGATGAGTGAATCAATTTTGAAATACTCAGCGATACCGCCGCAAACGCCTGCAATCTTCTTGTCCTTGGCGCTAAGATGAAATTTTTTCATAACGATTATTTTTTATGTGTACCATAATATACCCTTAACGGGTTTGATAGCATTTTGATAAAGCCCTTGGCATCTTCCGAGGTCCATGCCTTTGCGCCCTCGCCATATTCACCAAGTTTGCTCTTGAGGAGGTCATCGTCAGAATCCACTCCCACAGTCGAAAAGCCGTAAGGACGGAGTTCAAGGGTTACAATGCCATTCACATTCCTCTGGCTCTCGTCAAGCATAGCCTCGATGTCGCGCATCACAGGTTCAAGATACTGGCTTTCGTGGAGGAACATTCCGTACCAGTTTGCAACCTGATCTTTCCAGTACTGCTGCCACTTGCTGAGAGTGAATTTCTCGAGGAACTTGTGGGCTCCGATAATGAGCATAGGGGCTGCGGCCTCAAAACCGACACGGCCCTTAATGCCTATAATTGTGTCCCCCACATGCATATCCCTGCCTATACCGTATGCCGCGCCGATTTCCTCGACAGCCTGGATAGCCTTGATAGGGTCGTCATATTCAACTCCGTTCACAGCCTTGACCTCGCCTTTCTCAAATCTCAGGGCAAGGGTTGAAACATCCTTCTTCGACACCTGCTTGAGATAGGCTGACTCGGGAAGTCCCTGCCTTGAATCGAGGATTTCGCCTCCACAGATGGACGTGCCCCATATACCCACATTGTAGGAGTATTTGAGTTTGGCAAAATCTGCGTTGAAGCCGTGACTGTTGAGATAATCCACTTCTTCCTTGCGGGAGAGGTTGCCGTCACGGGTAAGAGTGATGATTTCCATTTCGGGGCAAAGCACGAGGAAGGTCATGTCGAAACGCACCTGGTCGTTGCCTGCACCAGTACTGCCGTGCGCAATAGCGTCGGCGCCGATTTCCTTTGCATAACGGGCGATTGCCATTCCCTGGAAAATACGCTCTGAAGACACTGAAATCGGGTAGGTTCCGTTGCGAAGAACATTGCCGTATATCATATAGCGCAGGCTCTTGTCGTAATACTCTCGTGTCACATCGAGGGTCACATATTCCTTTGCGCCAAGGAGATAGGCATTCTTTTCGTTCTCGGCAAGCTGCTCCTTGCTGAATCCGCCCGTGTTGGCGCAAGCAGCATAAACTTCATATCCTTTTTCTTTTGCCAGATACATCACGGTGTAGGATGTGTCCAATCCACCGCTAAAGGCAACTACGACTTTCTTACTCATAATTCTGGGGTCTTTATCTCAATTCTGTCGTTAGGGTCATACAGAAGACCTGTGCAAATACATCTCTGATAGTCGTTGTTCTCGAGTATCACAAAGTTGCGGCATCCCTCGCATCCTTTCCAGAACTCAGGGTCTGAAGTGAGTTCGCCGAATGGCACAGGGCGGAAACCGAACTCGTAGTTGAGTCTCATAACTGCGCCTCCCGTTGTTATACTAAAGATTTTTGCATCAGGGAAAAGCCTGCGTGAAAGAACGAAAGTTTGTTCCTTAATCCTGCGGGCAAGACCCTGTCCCCTATATTTGTGGGCCACAATAAGACCAGAATTTGCGACGTAGGACTTGCCTCCCCAGGACTCAATGTAGGAGAAGCCTGCGAACTGACCATCTTCATCAAGGGCTATAACTGCCTTCCCTGCACGTATCTTCTCTATGATATACTCGGGAGTACGACGCGCTATACCTGTGTGACGCTCTTTCGCCGAAATGAAAATTTCCTGACAAATGGCCTCGGCGAACTGTTCGTCTGAAGGTCCTGCTATTCTGACTGTAAACTGCATTTTCTTTATTACAACTATCTAAAAACCTACAAATTTAACAAAAATCTAAGAAGCTATACCATAATATCCACAAAAAATAAGAAGCCATCCCAAAATGAATTGAAATGACCCCTCATTTTATCTTAAAACAAGTTTCGAGAGCTGTTTATTTCGTATTTATATAACTTCCGACCTGCTGGAAAATGTAGTCTGCCATAGCCTTGTGTCCCGCAGAGTTAGGGTGGCAGTTGCCCGCCTCAACCTTATCTATCTTCGTGGATGTCTTGTAGCCGCTCCAGGTGCAAAGATCGACAACCTTGTAGCCATAGAGAGAGCCGTAGTGCTGTTGAATCTTGATGAGACTCTTCTGCGCTCCCGAAGGAATCCAGTCACCGATTATCATCACAACTTTTGCATTAGGATATTGCTGGTGCATAAGTCCGAGAAGTTTGCAATAAGCCTCAATGAAGGTCTGGTCAGGAAGAGCCTCAAGGTCAGCGCGAGTCGCTGCCCCGTCAACCTTGGCATAGACAGCCTCAAATTCAACATCTGAAGGCACTGCAGCGCCACTCACATCGTACGAACCGAGGAGAGTTACGCCTGCGTTCTTGCCCCTTGAACCTGTGTCGTTCGTACCGCCGTGGATAAGAATCACGTCAGGATTACCCATACCCCTTTCGATGAAACGAGCCACAAAATCGTGATTCCACCAATGCTCCGTAGAATAAGTTTCATTAGGAGCCGCTGCCACGAGAGAGCCCGACCAAGCGATGTTCTTGTCAAGGACTGCATTGGTCATATTGTCATAGACAAGGCGATACCAATAGGTGTAGCGTGGAGAAGTCACGTCAGCAGTCGGATAGTAGGTCGAATAACCTCCCGGAATGTAGGAAATGTAGGTAGAGATACTGTCGCCGATGACACTTACGCGAATCTTGCCTTCCGTGCCAGGAGCAGGATTTTGCGGAAGACCTGAAGGCACAGGATAGCCATCCGGGCCTGCAACCCAAGAGCGTGCAGTGAGTCCGGTATTCTTTGCATTGTATGCAGCTGCTCCTTCGTTAAGACGAGCAAGGAGGGTGCCGTTCTTCATATTTGTCTCAGAGAGTTCGCTTGAAGCAACGGAGAACGAAGAAAGTGTGCTTTGGCGAAGGCCGAAGGTCATATCGTCGAGCCAAGCGGAGTTGGACACAGAAACCTTACTTGCGTAGGTCTGGCCTGCAAAACCGAATTTTTTCGAAGTCAAACCTGAGTCCAGAACTCTGTATGTTGCAAAATACAAGTCGTTAATCGAAGTCGGAGTATAGCAACTGATAATGTTGCAGGTAATATCTGACTCATAGCCTATGAAAGAGCCCACACAACCGCCTGTAGCAAGTTTTGAGGCATCTATGGCAGTATAACCTCCATAGACAATCTTCGGAGCCACATAGATGTTTACGAGGTTCACGGTTCCGAGGCTGACCTTGTTTTTTCCCACCCAGCCGAAACCACCGCCGAGAACGGCATAGGCACTTGAGTTCTGGCTCTTTGAAACCACCTCGCCACCTACAAACTGGCAGTTGATGATTGTGAACTCATCGTTTGCATTTGCAGGGTTGAGATAACCCACGAGACCGCCGCCCGAATCGGTGCAGGATACATCGCAGAATACAGAGCAACCGTCAATAATGGCAGAAGCACCCGCTTTCTTGGACTCGATTGCACCCACGATACCTCCCGAGTGTGAAGCAGTCTTATAGGCAGTGACTCCCGAGAGAGAACTTACCACGCAGTTACGGATTACACCGTCGTTCATATAGGCGCAAATACCGCCTGCATAACTGTTCTTTGCAGATATTTTTCCGTTGACCTCGCAATCCTCAACCACAGTACCGTCGTTTATGATGGCAGCGATACCTGCTGCGGATGAAGTCATAGTGGAAACAGCTGAATCCTCGAGAAGTTTACAGTTTTTGATTGTACATCCGAGGGCATTTCCGACGAAACCTCCGCAATAAGTGATTGAAGAAGAAATCGCTCCGTGAATGGTACAATTCTCAATTGTAACGTTTGTAGCAACGCCCACGATACCTCCTGTGGAAAGATTGCAGTTACCCACGATGTCGCAACCCACATAGTTGATGTTCTTGAAAGTTGCGCCTGTGGCGTAGCGAGCAATACCGCCGGTAGGAGCATTTTCCGTAGCGGTCGAGTTTACCTTGAGACCTGTGAGTTTGTAGCCTTTTCCGTCATAAACGCCAGCAAAAGCCACATCTGCAGAAGGACAGGCAGGCTCGAGAAGGTCTCCGCCAAGGTTGATGTCGGAAATCTGCTCATAGTATTTGTCGATGAAGTCTGCAGTTGAAGCCCTCTCGAGGAATTCGAGGAAATGGGCCTTGGTGGCAATCTTGTAAGGGTCTTCCTGAGTACCATTTCCGCCTCCGAAATAATATATCTCGGTTCCTTTCTGGGTAATGGTCACCACTATCGGTTTAAGGCTCTCGACAGTAATTTCCGCCTCAGTAGTCCTCTCCTCGGGATTCTCGTTTTGAGCAACCCTGAA
>JABUTT010000127.1 GCA_021443515.1 Bacteroidales bacterium | reverse complement strand
GGAAGCCTCGTGGCAGTGAATTTTTCCGGCAGGGAGTATGTCGGCGTGGTCAGTAAGGTTCATGGAGGGGAGTACAGTCCCGACCCGTTAGTGAAGCCTATAGAAAGGGTTGAGGCCGAGTTTCCGTCGATAACGGATGAAGAACTTCTTCTTTGGCGACAACTCAGTGACTACTATCTATGTCCCATAGGTCTTGTGTTCAGGGCTGCCGAAAAATCGCTTTTCGAGACCAAAACTTCACGCAGGAAGAAAGAGAGTGCTGAGGCTGTGGAGATTTCTCTGCCGCCATTATCTGAGGCCCAGCAAAAGGCAACTGAGGAAATCAGGGGGCAGTTCAAGCTGTCTTCAAGGCCGGTTTTGCTCAAGGGAGTGACGGCTTCGGGCAAGACCCATATTTATATGGAACTTGCAAAAGAGGTCCTCGAGCAGGGGAAAAGCGTACTCTATCTTGCCAGCGAACTTGCCTATTCGTCTCAGCTTCACACACGCCTTGAGGAAGCCTTCGGAAAGGAAATTGTGCAGGCATTCAATTCATTATCAACTCCCGCAAAACGCAGGGATGTGATAAAACGGCTGAGGGAGGGGAAGCCTACTCTGGTGCTTGGATCCAAGAGTGCGGTCTTTCTGCCCTACAGGAATCTCGCTCTCATAATTGTGGATGAGGAAAATGACGATTCCTACAAGAGCCGGCAGGGACTATATTATAATGGCAGGGATGCAGCCATCTTCCTTGCGCAGATTCATAAGGCAAACATCGTTTTAGGCACAGCCACTCCGAGTCTTGAAACTCTCTACAACGTTCAGAAAGGGAAATTCTCCCAGGTCTGCCTGAACGAAAAGTTCTATCAGGACTCCCACACTGAACTTGAAATCATCGATACCGAGGCCGAATGGAGCAAGTTCGGAATGCACGGAAGTTATTCCCGCAAACTCGCAACCCATATAACAAAGACTCTCTCGAGCGGTTCCCAGGCAATAATCCTTAGGACTTGGAAGAATACACGCAAGGCAACCGAGACTACCGGGGCAAAGACTCTCGAGGAAGAAACCCGAGAATTGTGGCCTGAGGCAAGAATAGCGTGGATAGACAACAGCCTTTCCGACGGTGCCATACAGGAGATAATATCCAAGTTTGCCGCAGGGGAGATAGACATTCTTCTTGGAAACAGGATAATAAGCAAGGGTTTCGATTTTTCAAATGTGACTCTCGTGGCGCTTCTCGGTGCGGATTCGATTACCGGCAGGGAAGACTTCCGTTGCGATGAGCAGGCTTTTGCAACAATTATCCATCTTTGGGGCAGATGCGCACGTCATTCAGAGAAGGGACTCTTTGTGATTCAGACAAAAACTTCGGCCCATCCTGTGCTTCAGGCTCTCGAAGAAGATGCTTCCGTGAATGATATCGAACGCCATCTTCTTGAAGAACGTCTCGAATTCGCTTATCCGCCATACACGAGACTCGTGGATATAAAAATCAAAGACAAGGATGGTCTTCGCCTCGATGCCATGGGCAATCTTCTCCGACAAGATATAGCCCTCGGACTGAAGGGCATAAAAATCATCGGTCCATACACCTCCGCAAGCCTTTCAGCAGATGAAAAATCAGCAAAAATCATAAGAATTTTTCTGCCCAAAGACAGGACTTTAGGCCAAAATAAAATATTTTTAGCAAAAATTGTCAAAGACTTTGAATCTTTAAGGAAATATGTCAATCACATTACAATTGATGTCGATCCGCTCTGATTTTGAGAAAAATTTGCAATCATCCGCCACGAAGTTGACGATTTTTGAAAAAAAGTGCTTTTTTTTTGAAAAAAGATTTGCATAATTGAAAATACGGCATATATTTGCTGTTGAAAATAATACTAATCGATTCGTAATTAATAAACAACTACTAACTATAATTAAAGGCCGCAGTGATGCAGCCTTTAATTGTTTTTGTATCTACTTCAAACAGTACGGACAGGTGAAACGACAGTAAAGTACTTCTTCCTTGTAGGGTACAAGTGCATTCGGGTCAGCGATTTTGTCATTAAGCCACTGGAGATACATGACTATCTTCACGGGAATATTCAGTTCAAAGGTCACGGGCTCCGCAATTACTTTGAAATCACCCATTGGAACGCTGAATGAAATAGATTCTTCCGCCATTGTAATATACTCCAATGGGATATCCGGATACAGGTCAAAATTCCTGGTATATGGGTCGGGGACGATAATGCCTGATAGATCCTTTCCGGCAGGCACTCCTGCAAACTCTTTGTTGGCTACCAAAGAAATGCCCCCATTATATAAAACCGTTACTACCGAGTACCGGTCTGAATAATCGGGATACTTTTCTTTATATAACTTTGAAAACGATTCAAATACATATTCATAAGCCTTTTTCACTGAAACCGCATTTTCCCCAAAAGCATCATACATCTCCTGGGTGGGAACATGACGCCAATTCAACTGCAGAACAGTATCATCCGTTCTTTCGTTGGAATAATCAAGATCCAGAGGAAAGATAAATCGATATTTACCCCAGGCACACATCTGCTCTGAGCTGTTAGGCTTAATATAGGTCAATTCAGTACTATTTAGACATTCTCCGGTCAGCAACGTCCGACAGTTAGAACCTCTGGTTGCCGCTCCGGACTTGTTACATGCAGAAGCACACAGCACAGCAGCAGATAAAAGAATAACAATTTGTCTCATAATCATCAAAAATAATTTTTTTAATGTAACGACAGCCTAACAAAATACTGCACCAACATTATCTCGCATTTAGTCGGCAAGAGCAAAGTCATAGATAATTTTGACATAATGATTGTAATCGTAGGTTATTCCATTATTTGTCACGGTCCAATTGGAAGTCAAAGCATACCATCCATCATTAACGCCACTTGTCCATTGATTCCACCATCCCCAATTTATCTTGATACCTGCAAATATAGGAGCAGAATACTCGTATGTATCGTATTCCTCTGGCATTGGCAAAGGGGCAAATGTAGTATCGGGAATTTTATCATAGACATAACGGAAATGATGCGTTGTTTTGATTTGGGTCCTTCGATATCCATCTATCACAAAGCAATGTATTGAACCATCTGTTGGAATAACAAGATTAGATGCTGAAACAATGACTGGCATTTCATTCAGCAAACTTGAACGAACAATATCCTCATCATAACTACCATGAGAGCAACTGATTCCCATAGGTTCGAAAAGGTTTGTTTTTAAATTGATAGGTAATGCCCAAGAGAATTGACCAAAAATATTATCACAGTAGTGCATATTAACGGCTATCCCTACATAGCCTATCATGATTGCTTCGGGAATAGTCCCATTACTGTAACTTGTATATGAAGTATTCATATTTGACCAAACGCTACTATTCGGATTTGAATATGAATAATAATAATCATTGGTATTCCCATTACAATAGCCAACACTATACATATTGACTGGTCTTCCAATTCTATAATGGAGATAATGTAGCATCTGAGCGCCGGCAAGTGCTACACAACCGGCATAAGATCTTGTATTCGGTTCACTTGTGAAATATGGGCAACATTCATTATAAGGGGCGGCTTGATCCCACTGCCCAACCATATGGTTCACAGCATCGTATTCTATGGTAGTTGAAAAAACAGATTCTTCCCAATGACCTTTGGGGATGAATGGAATAGGCTCTATATCTTTATCTATAATCTTTTGAGTACTCGTCGCCCACTGTGATCTATATATTCCAATCTCTTCTTTACTGAAAATCAGTTCCTCGTCTTTGGCTTTTTTAACTCTGGAAATATCTTCACCCATCTGAGAAATCCATATTGCAACTGCAGGGCTTCCATCTTCTATAGAGAAGTAACCGGAATCGCCTTCCGCCAAAATCGCAGGAGTTCGCTTATCAGATGAATAGATCTTCCACCCACCCAAAGACTTGTTGTTGACAATGTACATTAGCGTATCAGAGGCGGCATTAAGATATGGCTTCACTTCTACATAAGTGCCCTTTGTATTAGGGAAATCCCTCTCAATCATTGACCTGACATCTTCTATTGAGACACTATTACTTGGCAATTTCTCTCCATTTTCACGCAGTTGCTCGCGATCTATCTTGCAAGGAGAAAAAATCTCCTCCCCCTGGATTTTAGCACACGATAGGCAACATGAGATTGCACACAAAACAACAAGGTTCTTCTTGAGAATTCTCCCAGTTGCTAAACTGTACTTTGTTTTCATTATTTTAAAGGATTAAGACAACAATTATTAATGCAAATGTAAACATATTTAATGATATTGGCGCAATAGCGGAGACAGAAAACACCCCTGCGGGGGCGATCCTTATCCCCAAACGAAAGTTGCCGAGATCTACACTTATTTGTATCTTTGCACTTCGATGAGAAATTACGGATATAAGGAGATATTGAAGATTACCTGGCCGTTGCTGGTTAGTCTGGTGATGGAGCAACTCATTGGTATTTGCGACACTGCCTTTCTCGGTCGTGTGAGCGAAGTGGACCTGGGAGCCTCGGCAATCGCTGGAGTCTATTATATGACGCTATATGTAATAGGTTTGAGTTTCGCTTTTGGCTCGCAGGTGATTATTGGTCGAAGGAACGGCGAAGGCAACTTGTCGCAAATCGGCGGCGTCTTCTACCAGGGTCTGTATGTGCTTTTGGGACTGGGTGCTGTTGTGGTTCTTGTGACAGAACTCTTCTGCGAGCAGATTATGGGCCTGCTTATAAGTTCTCCGGATGTGCTTTCTGCGGCAGTGGATTATGTGAACTGGAGAATGCCGGGACTGCTCTTTGCCTATTGCGCCGTAATGTTCCGCTCGTTCTTCCTCGGCATAGGCAGGACTAAGTCATTGACAACAAACTCCATTATTATGGTGTTGTCGAATGTGTTCCTGGACTGGGTGTTTATATTCGGCAAGTGCGGCCTTCCTGCAATGGGAATAAAGGGAGCCGCAATAGCATCCTCACTCTCGGTCGCAATTTCCTTCCTCCATTTCGTCGTATATATAATAGGTATGAAGGACAGGAAGGCCTTCAATCTTCATCGTCCGCCGAAGTTTGATTTCAAAAAGGCTTTAGCCATGCTGAAGATTTCCGTTTGGACTATGATAGACGGGCTTGTGGTGATGACTACCTGGCTGCTCTTCTTTGTGATGATAGGGCATTACAGCGAACACGACCTTGCAATATCCAACCTGCTGAGAAGCATATCCGGCCTGCTGTGGATGTTTACCGAAGCCTTTGCCTCAGCCTCGACCACACTCGTGAGCAATATGATTGGGGAGGGTCGCAGCGACGAGGTCCATCTTCTTGCAAAACGCATTCTCAAACTTACCTATCTTGTTGTGGGAGTGGTACTTATCATTCCTCTTTGCTTCCCGATGACAGTGGCAAGGGTATTCACAGACATACCTCAACTTGCCGCCGATACCGCCTCTTTGATTTACATAATCAGCCTTTGCTACATTGTCACGATACCCGGAAGCATACTCTGGAATGTGACTATGGGTACGGGAAATGTCAAGACAACCCTCGCTCTCGAATTGATAGCCCTTGTCGCTTATTTAGTGTATTGTGTTTTGGCTATGAGGGTATTCGTGCTTCCGCTGTCGCTTTGTTGGCTTGCGGACTACGTGTATTTCGGCTGTCTTGCGATTTTCTATTACTTCTATCTGAGGTCAAACCGCTGGAGAGGAAAGGCAGTCTAATGCATGTGTTTCACTTTCCAGGCGATTGTCGGCAGGAGGGCCTTGTCGATGTCTTCCTCAGTAATTTCGCCTGAAGCCAAAGCCTCTTTCAATTCCTTTACCGCCGCCTTCATATTTGAAATCATTATGAGGTTGAATCCTGCTTTGAAGGCTCTTAGATATGGTTTTTCATAGTTTTGCGATATGGCTTTCATAGTTATGTCGTCAGTGATGATGACACCTTTGTAGCCGAGTTCCTCGCGAAGAAATTTCACTGTTTTTGG
>JABUTT010000136.1 GCA_021443515.1 Bacteroidales bacterium | reverse complement strand
GTTGCCGTGTAGCGGGTGAGGATGTTTTCAGTACTCCAGCGGTCAGCCTTCTTGTCAACTACATTAGGTGCGCAAATTGTGTAATCAGCATCAGTGAGGCCGCTTCCCTTGAGGAAATCCACAACAATTTTATTGCCTGCTTCAATCTGAGAGTAAATGGCAGGAAGTTCGTTTCCGATGACTTTATAAACTACAGGCCAGGTAACTTTGTTTGCTTCAACTTCTCTTTCTGAGAGACCGCGAACGGCAACTGTCCTGTTTTTGCTTGAGATTGATGAAAGGCCCTTGTTGATGAAGATGCCGAGTGAAATGCCAAGTCCCAAAAGACCTATGGCAATGAGTATTGCTTCTCTGTTTTTCATTTTATTTTTTGTTTTAATTCGTTATTCCCATTCGATTGTTGCAGGTGGTTTTGAGGAGATGTCATAGCAGACTCTGTTGACGCCCTTGACGTGGTTTATGATTTCGTTTGAGATTTTTTCCATAAACTCGTAAGGGAGGTGGAACCAGTCTGCGGTCATACCATCAGTTGAGGTGACTGCCCTGAGGGCAATGGTGTAGTCGTATGTCCTTTCATCGCCCATAACTCCCACACTCCTCACAGGAAGGATGATGGTGCCTGCCTGCCAGATAGCGTCGTAAAGATTCGTCGCTGTGCGTGAAGGCTCTGATGCACAAGGCAGGTTGCAAGGCCATTCACGAAGGTTTCTGATGAACACGTCATCCGCTGCACGGAGAATGTCGAGTTTGTCCTTTGTGACCTCGCCGATTACCCTTATGCAGAGGGATGGACCCGGGAATGGATGGCGGCCAATCAACCTTTGAGGAATGCCGAGAGAGCGTCCCACCCTTCTGACTTCGTCTTTGAAAAGGTCGCGCAAAGGCTCTACAATTTTTAGATTCATCTTCTCCGGAAGGCCTCCCACATTGTGATGGGATTTGATTTTCGCAGAGCCTGTGCCCACTGCCGCAGACTCAATCACATCGGGATAGATTGTGCCTTGTCCGAGCCAGCGTGCGCCCGTATGTTTTAGTGCCTCAGCCTCGAATACGTCTATGAAGGTTTTGCCCACAGCCTTTCTCTTGTCCTCCGGGTCGGTCTTGCCCGCAAGTGCCGCAAGGAATTTGTCTCCTGCATCCACGCAGGTAACATTGAGTCCCATACCACGATAAGAAGCCATGACTTCCTCAGCCTCGTTAAGTCGGAGCAGACCGTTGTCAACGAAGATGCAGATGAGGTTGTGGCCTATAGCCTTGTGGAGAAGGACGGCTGCCACAGTTGAGTCCACGCCACCGCTGAGTCCGAGTATGACCTTGTCGTTACCGAGTTTTTCCCTGAGCGAAGCCACAGAACTCTCAACGAACGAGTCTGCAGTCCACACAGGGGCGCAACCGCAAATGTCGCACACAAAGTTTTTGAGTATCTGCGAACCGTATTCCGTGTGATAGACCTCCGGATGGAACTGGGTGGCAAAGGTGAGTTCATCATTGAAACGGTAGGCGGCTGCTGCCACATCGGGAGTCGATGCTATGATGTGGGAGTTCTTCGGGAGGGATGTGATGGTATCTCCGTGGGACATCCAAATCACGCTTTCCTCGGGAATGTCTTTCAGAAGAGGACAGTCTTTATCGATAATGCGAAGATGCGCCCTGCCATATTCTCTCGAGTCGGACCTTTCCACGCTTCCGCCGAAATTGTGAGCCATAAGTTGTGAGCCGTAGCATATTCCAAGCACGGGAAGCACTCCCTTAATGCCCTCCAGACTGATTTGCGGAGCCTGTTCTTCGCGAACCGAGAATGGACTGCCGGAAAGAATGACACCCTTCACAGAAGAGTCTATAACGGGGATTTTGTTGAACGGATAGATCTCGCAGTAAACGCCTATTTCACGGATGCGCCTGCCTATCAGTTGGGTAACCTGACTACCGAAGTCGAGAATGATGATTTTTTCCATAGTACAAAGATACAAAATGGTCAAAAAATTTGCAACACAGCCAAAAACAGCGTATTTTTGTATCCCGTTATTTAATATCTGACAGCATGAACACAAAGTATATTTTTGTAACGGGCGGCGTTTCCTCATCTTTGGGAAAAGGCATTTTGGCAGCTTCTCTCGCCAAACTTATCCAACTCCGCGGACTTAGAGTCACAATCCAGAAATTCGACCCATATATCAATGTGGATCCGGGCACGCTTAACCCATACGAACACGGCGAATGTTTCGTGACCGATGATGGCGCAGAAACCGACCTCGACCTCGGCCATTACGAGCGTTTCCTCGGTGTGCCTACAAGCAAGGCAAGCAATGTCACCACCGGAAAAATATACAAGACTGTGATTGAAAAGGAGCGTGAGGGCGCCTATCTCGGTAAAACGGTTCAGGTCATTCCTCACATCACCGATGAAATCAAGCGTCGTATGCTCATCAATGGTCTGTCAGGCAAGTACGACATCGTTATAACCGAAATTGGCGGTACAGTCGGAGACATTGAGTCTCTGCCGTTTATCGAGGCAGTGCGCCAGCTTCAGTGGGAACTTCCGGAGGAGGACGTAATCATTGCGCATCTTACCCTCCTGCCATATCTTGCCGCAGCAAAGGAACTCAAAACCAAGCCTACACAGCACTCAGTGCATACTCTCCAGCAATATGGTCTCCATCCGGACATTATAGTCTGCCGTACTGATTCAGAGCATCACGTTTCGCCTGAAATGCGCCGCAAAATAGCTCTCTTCTGCAATGTGAAGACTGAGTGCGTGGTGGAAAGCATAGACGCTCCGAGCATTTATGATGTTCCTATTCTTCTTGAAGAGCAGCATCTTGACGATATAGTTCTCGAGCAGTTCCGCATAAAGGCTCCGAAGCCTAATATCAAAGAGTGGAACAAGTTCCTCGAGAAACTCCACAATCCCAAGAAAGAGGTTGACATTGCCCTTGTCGGCAAGTATGTGGAACTTCAGGATGCTTACAAATCTATTCTCGAGGCTTTCGTTCACGCAGGCGCTGCCAACGAGTGCAAGGTTCACGTTCATACGGTTCACAGTGAGCACGTGAATGACAAGAATGTTGCGGAAAAACTTGCCGGTATGGATGGAATACTTGTTGCTCCGGGCTTTGGAGAGAGAGGCTTGGAAGGCAAAATCGTGGCTATCCGTTATGCTCGTGAGAACAACATACCTTTCTTCGGAATATGTCTTGGTATGCAGATGGCGGTCATTGAAATTGCCCGTGACCTATGTGGCTTCAAGGATGCAGCCTCAACGGAGGTGTCTTCAACCACTACTCACCCTGTGATTTCACTTATGGAAGACCAGAAAGCAATAACAATAAAGGGAGGAACAATGCGTCTGGGCGCCTATAAATGCCAACTTGAAAAGGGTACTCTTGCCTATAATATATATGGAACAACCGAAATCAGCGAGCGCCATCGCCACCGTTACGAATTCAACAATGCTTATCTCGCAGACCTTGAGAGCGTAGGTCTTGTTGCCAGCGGTCGCAATCCCGAAACAGGGCTTGTGGAGGTGATTGAACTCAAGAATCATCCTTTCTTCATCGGCGCGCAGTTCCATCCTGAACTCAAGAGTACTCCGGAGAGACCTCAGCCTATATTTGTCGCCTTCGTCAAGGCCGCAATCAAGAATAAAGAGGGTAAGTTATAATCATTTAATTTTCAGAAGTTATGTCACTTAGATTTGACGTTGTCAGGGATGCTTTCAAGAAGCACCCGATTGAGGTTGAACCTCAGAAAGAGAGACCTTCCGCTTATTTTGGAAAGAATGTTTTCAATAAGCAGAAGATGCAGCAGTATCTTTCAGCGCCGGTCTATGCCCAGATGATAGATATAATGGAGAATGGTGCCGTCATGGATCGTTCTCTTGCTGATAAAGTGGCTGAAGGTATGAAAAAATGGGCTATGGAAATGGGAGCCACCCATTACACCCACTGGTTTCACCCTCTCACCGACACCACTGCCGAGAAGCACGACGCTTTCATAGAGTTTGACGGCAAGGGCGGCGTTATCGAGGAATTCAAGGGAAAACTTCTCGCCCAGCAGGAACCTGACGCAAGTTCGTTCCCGAGCGGTGGTATTCGCGCTACCTTCGAGGCTCGTGGCTACAGCGCCTGGGACCCGACTTCGCCTGCATTTGTGATGGACGACACCCTTTGTATTCCTACAATATTCGTGTCCTACACAGGCGAGGCTCTCGACTACAAGGCTCCTCTTCTCAAGGCTATACACGCCGTGGATAAGGCTGCAGTGGATGTTTGCCGCTACTTTGACCCTAAAATCAAGAAAGTATATTCATATTTGGGCTGGGAGCAGGAGTATTTCCTCGTGGATGAGGGCATATTCGCTGCCCGTCCCGACCTTCTTATGACCGGTCGTACCCTTATGGGACACGGTTCGGCAAAGGATCAGCAACTCGAAGACCACTATTTCGGAGCAATTCCCGAGCGTGTGGCCGCATTCATGAGGGAACTTGAGGTTGAGGCTCTCAAACTCGGTATCCCTGTGAAGACACGCCACAACGAGGTCGCTCCAAACCAGTTTGAACTTGCCCCTATGTATGAGGAAACGAACCTCGCCTGCGACCATAATATGCTTGTGATGACGCTTATGAAGAAGATTGCCCGCAAGCACG
Source organism: Bacteroidales bacterium (assembly GCA_021443515.1). Lineage (GTDB taxonomy): Bacteria > Bacteroidota > Bacteroidia > Bacteroidales > UBA932 > Cryptobacteroides. The sequence continues at coordinate 1,336 of JABUTT010000136.1, read as the reverse complement.
GTTTCCGCTGTCTTCTCCACGAGAAACCTTTTGCAGGCGTGAATGGTTCTGGTAAGCACAATAACTGGTCTCTCGGCACTGACACAGGTATAGGCCTTATGTCTCCGGGCAAGACTCAGGAAGGCAACCTTATGTTTGTAACCTTCATTGTGAATGCCCTCGCAGCGGTTTATCGTCACAATGGTCTGCTCAAGGCATCCATTATGTCTGCTTCCAACGCACATCGTCTTGGAGCGAATGAGGCTCCTCCTGCAATCATTTCAAGTTTCCTCGGCTCTGAACTCACTGCAGTCCTCGACGCCCTTGAAAATTCATCTCCGGATGCTCTGCTCAACCTTTCGGGCAAGTCCGGGAAGAAAATGCTGGATCTTCCTCAGATTCCTGAACTTCTCATCGACAATACCGACCGCAACCGCACATCTCCTTTCGCCTTCACCGGAAATCGTTTCGAGTTTCGTGCCGTGGGTTCTGAGGCAAACTGCGCTTGCGCAATGATAGTCATCAACTCGATTATGGCCGAGCAACTTTTAGATTTCAAGAAGGCGGTTGACGCAAGGATAGCGGGAGGAATGGACAAGAACAGCGCTCTTATCAGCGAGATACAATCCCTCATTAAATTCTGCAAGCCTATTCGCTTCGACGGAAACGGCTACAGCGACGAGTGGAAGGCCGAAGCTGCCCGCAGAGGTCTCGACTGCGAGCCTTGTCCTGCAAAGATATTCGAAAACTATCTTACCGAAGACAGCCTCGGGATGTTCACTGCCACAGGCGTTATGGCTGAAGGAGAAATTCGCGCCCGCAACGAGATTAAGCTCGAAACCTACGTAAAGAAGATTCAGATTGAGTCACGTCTGCTCGGAGATATGGCAATCAACCACATCGTCCCTGCTGCCACAAAGTTCCAGAACAGCCTCGTGGACAATGTCTATAAGATGAAGGATATTCTTGGCGCTGAAGGGCTTGAGATTTCCGAGAAGAATATAGAGTTGATTAAGAAAATCGCCTGCCACGTGAAAGCAATTGAAATCGGGGTCAGCGATATGATTACCGTCCGCCGTCGTGCCAACCACCTTGATGGTACAGCCTACGACAAGGCCCTTGCCTACTACGAGGATGTGTTGCCTAAGATGGATGCAATCAGAGAGAACATAGACGCTCTCGAGGAAATTGTTGATGACCGTCTCTGGCCACTTCCTAAATATCGTGAAATTCTCTTCCTGAGATAAGTCATAATATCAAAATAGAAAGAAGCATAGCGACAATTCGTTATGCTTCTTTTTTGTTGAGATAGGGGGATTCGAACCTCCACAGACAGAACCAAAATCTGTAGTGCTAC
>JABUTT010000016.1 GCA_021443515.1 Bacteroidales bacterium | reverse complement strand
GCCGCTCCAATTTCGCTTCCAAATGCTGATGCAAAAATCACAGTCCTTGTAAACAACTTCGCTGAGACCACCAAGGGTTTCGTAATTCAGGCTTGGAATGGCGAAAATCACATCGACCGCACCTGGCAGGTAGGCAAAGAGTTGTCGGCAGAACACAACAAAATCAACGCTCCTCTTCTCGCTTTCTATAAAGGCGAAATTCAGAGTCTTGACGACATTTGCGAATATCGTGACCTCAACAACGGAGGTTACTCTCTTACTCGCTACACCGTTGACGGCGAGTTCAAGTTGGGAACTGACCTTGATATGAGTTCCATTGAAGAATGGGTTCCAATCAGCGTCGTTACAGGCGTATTTGATGGACAGGGCCACAAGGTTTCCAATATTGTAAGCAGCACAGGCGCACGTATCGCATTCATTGCAACTCTCGGTACCAGTGCCGGAGTACCTGCAGTCCTTAAGAATCTAACTGTAGGCTCAAGCGATGGTCTCACCTACGACGGCGTAAGTAAATTCACTCTTACAAGTGATGTAGGAGGAAGTACTTATATGTATCCTGCAGGTCTCGTAGGCTATGCTCACGTAGGTTCAACTCTCGAAAATCTTACCAACTTCGCTGCTATTGAAGTATCTGCCGGTTGTAATGTGCCTCACCGTGCAGGTGGTATTGCAGGTACAATCAAGTCTGGTGTTACAATGACCAATTGCGTGAACTATGGTCCAGTCTATGACTATCAGGAAAGTTGTGCAAATGCGAGCAAACTCAGTATTGGTGGTGTTACAGGCGCGATTGATGGCGATAACTGCGTGATTACAAATTGTGCTAACTATGGTGATGTCTATAGCAAAGCCCCTAATGTATTGTATATAGGTGGCGTGATAGGTAAAGGTGCATATATTTCCACCATTACATCTTGCGTTAACGAAGGTACTGTTACCAACGACGCTTCCGCATACTTTGATCAAAGTGCAAGTACCTCTTATGCAATCCATATCGGAGGTGTTATAGCAGATGCTCTTGCCAGTGGTATCGTTATCGACAAATGTACAAACAAAGGTATGGTTACTCTATCCAATGTAATCACTCCTACAGGTTTCGGTTTAGGTATTGGCGGAGTCATAGGTTACTCAAATGTGAATACAACAATCAAGGGTTGCCGTAATGAGGGTTTTGTCGGCCCATCAAATGTTACAACCGGAAATCCACTGGCAGTAGGAGGTATTCTTGGCTATGTCACAAGTAGTTGTGTTGTAACAATTACAAAGTCAGATGACGGCACTGAAACCGTGAATACCGGAGACTTTACTCAAAAAGTTGATTATGGAAATACTATATATATCGGTGGAATCGTAGGTAGAAATAACAGTTCTTCCGCAACTCCACAAGTAATTGAATATGCAAGAAATGAGGGCCCAATCACTACGAATTCAAAGCAGACTGCCAAGAAAGGAATCTACATTGGTGGTATATGTGGCGGAAGCGTTATTATGAAATACAGCAATTGTGTAAATACCGGTAACATTACTACGGGATCCAGTAATAATAATCCGACATTCTATGTTGGCGGAATATCCGGAGCTTCCACAAATTCGGCAAAGGTCGGGAAAGAGATGATATCCTGCGTCAGCAACTGTACAATAAATGTAACCAAGGGTGCAGCAGCCAGCCGTGTAGGAGGTCTTTGCTCAGGTTTTGATGTAGTGAATTGCAAGGTTCAGGATTGCGAAGTGGCAGGCACGTTCAGAGTCAGCAGAGGAACAACCGTCAGCGCAGGTACTCTTAGTGGATACTGTGAGGTAAATACAGGCGCAACCGATATCAATGCTTTTGAAGGATGTACAATTACTGCCGATATGAAATTCTCAGGTGCTTGCTGGGGTCGTTCAAGTGTAGAAGGCGAAGAACCAACAGCCTCAAATGCAGGTATTTTGATTGGTCAGTTTGGTGGCGAGGCAGGAGCGGGAGTACTTAACATAGGCTCAACCGAAAGTCCTGTTTCAGTTCAAATGGGAAAGACAATCGAGCAAACTGATACAGGAAGATTCGCTACGATTACCCTTAACAATACTCCGGGTGACTACGGCTATTATAAAAATTACCTTACCGGAAATATCATAGATACAGATCCTTACGCTGGTAAGATAGTTTGGAACACTGTAGCTGCAGAGTAATCTCCAACATCTCGGCTCTCGTTTGAGTCTTCCTAACATAAAAACCCCTGCGACGCCCATTCGCCGCAGGGGATTTTTTTGCTCATCGTAGAAGCGTTTGGCAGTCTTGTCGCACCGTCTTTTTCACCGGAGCGAAGCATATAGGTCCTTTTTACCGCAAGTTACAGTTTCTCGAAGACGATTTTGGGAATGTTAGAGGAGGTTGGGGTGATAATGACTTTGCCTTTGTAGAGCGTGCCCCTTTCGGTGTGCGAAGTAGTCATCTCCACAACGCCTTTTGAAACCAGCATATTTGAAGCGATGAGACGATAGGCCAGGTTATTGATGGCATTGCTGCGGTTCAGAATCACAGGCTCGGTAGTCGAGTAGGTGACACTGTATTCAGAATCGTCTTTAATCGAAGTCTCCGTCGTGATACCTGAACCGGTGATGCTGAAAGTGTAATTCTCCCACGGAGTCGCCGCCTTCTCATTCACAGAATATGAAACGATGAACTCGTAGCTGCGTGTCATGTCGCAAGCGTCAATGTAAGGCTCACAAACGTCGCAAACACGGCCACTGAAAGTCACACTGAGTTTTTTCTCGCCCACATTCTTGATTTTATACGAACACTCGCTTGCTTCAGACCAGTGTTTGGTAATGGTACATTCTGCACCAGCTTCAGAGAGCGATGTCCCGGAAGTGGGAACAATGGTGTAGATGTATTCCAAGGCTGTTTGGCTGCTCATAATGTAAATGGCCGTCAAGTCGCGATTGAAAGTGACATATTTGTTGGGGAAGAATTTTGTGACGATATCGGGATTCTTGATGGCAGAATCAACCTTGATTGCGATGTCGGCAATGTTGGCTGCGTCCTCGTATGACCTTTCTGCATCCTTCCATTGAACTATGCCTTCAATGTCCGAAGAGTCAAAATCTATGACAGAGGCTTTCTTTAAGACACAACTTGTCGATGTGCTGACGAGTATAGCGATTACGGCTAATATATTTAATATGGTATTTTTCATGGCGTGCATTATTTAATGATGTAACCTATGCCGAATCTGATGCAACTTCTTGCGCCGACACCGAGAGCGACATCTCCATAAACTCTTCCGCCGAACCTGATGCAGACAGCATCCAGTTGTATGGCAGGAAGAACAGGCAACTTGTTGTTTCGGGTTTCAAAGCCCATACTTCCCTGAATTCCCACGCCTATGCCCGAATACATTGTGACATTCGGCTTGCGGAACCACGCAAAATCCCATTGGTACATAGCAAGTATGGTTATTCCAACCTTGTTTTTCAGATTGTTCCCGGTAATGAGGTTGTAACGGCCCTGACTGTAGGCTGACACTGCGAGGCACACTTCCATATCGAGGAAGGACTTTTTCTTCGAAGAGTAGAGGTAGTTGAGACCGAATGAGCCGATGAGATAACCCTTTCTGTAGCCGGTATTGCTGTCTTCATACAATTCTCTCACCGTATCCGGAGTATAGAAAACGTCAGTATCAATTAGGTTGTTGAGAGTCGTGCCATCGATGGGGAAGAAGCCGTAGGTAAAACTGACGGCATGCTTCGGGGCGATTATGAAAGGCTCCGCACCGACGGATGTAATCTTCCTGTCCGTGTCGCTCTCCTGCGCAAAGGCATTCAAGGACAGCGTCAAAAGAAGAAATGCAATGGTAATTCTTTTCATATAGATACAAATATAAAAAATCTATCGACAATTCAGCAGTTTCTGTCAAATCTCTATTTCCAGGCCATCGTAAGCAGGTTTGATGTCTTTGGGAAGCATATCGGCAAGTTCCTTGTGGGGAGGCAGCTGGTGGGAAATATGGGTGAGGAAAGACATCTTTGCACCGACCTTACGACACACCTCAACCGCTTCCGAAAGCGAGAAATGCGAAATATGCTTACCCTCCTTCACGGTATTTATAACGAAGACCTCCACCCCTTTAAGTTTACTGAATTCCTCCTCTGCGATGTAGTTCATATCCGTGCAGTAGGCAAAATTCCCGAAGCGGAAGCCGAGCACCGGCAGTTTGTAGTGAAGGCCGCGAATCGGAATTATCTCCACACCGTTTATGCTGAAAGGCTTCTCGTCTATGAGGTTTATGTTCCACTCGGGGGCACCCGGATATTTCTCCTCCTGAAAGACATAACTGTACTCCTTTTTCAAGGATTCAAGGACATATTTTTCGCAATAAATTTCGGCAGGGCGTTGCTCAATCCAGTTCAGCGCGCGAATATCATCAAGCCCTCCCGTATGGTCCTTGTGGTTGTGGGTAAGGAGGATGGCATCAAGGTGCTTCACTCCCGCGCGGAGCATCTGGTAGCGAAAATCGGGGCCTGCATCCACGAGAATGGTCTGGCCTTCGTATTTCACGAGTATGCTTGCCCTGAGGCGTTTGTCGCAAGGGTCTGTGCTGTTGCATACGCGACAGTCACAGGCAATGATGGGAACACCCTGGGAGGTGCCTGAGCCTAAAAATGTTACTTTCATAGTTTGTCTATTCTTACAATTTTTCCGATGAGGCTTGCTTCGTATGGGGCTTCGTGCAGAAGATAATTGTCGGTATAGCCCTGCATCATGCCCGAGCGGCCACGTCCTTCGTAAAGCACATCGCAACTGCGATCACGATTCTTCTCAATGAATTCCTCGTGAAGAGTCTTGCAGAGTTCTTCGAGTTTTGCCACGCGATAGGTCTTGATTATGTCCTGAACCTGGTCTTTGCGCAGGTCTGCAACAGTTCCACGCCTTCGAGAATAAGGGAAGATGTGGATGAATGCAGGACGTATGCGGCAGAGGAAGTCGTAGGTGGTGTTGAAAAGTTCATCGGTTTCGCCGGGGAAGCCCACGATGACGTCGATGCCGAAGAACACGTGATTTCCAATTCTTGAGCGTATGTATTCAATCTTCTTTTCGAAAAAGGCCGTGTCGTAGTGGCGTCCCATCTCACGCAGAATCTCGTCGCTACCACTCTGGAGCGGAATGTGGAAATGGGGGAGGATTTTAGTGCCCTGCGCTATCCAGTCCACGATCTCGTCGCTGATGAGGTTAGGCTCGATTGAGGAAATCCTGTATCGTTCGATGCCCTCCACGTCATTAAGCGCCTTAAGCAGGTCGAGGAAGGTTTCGCTCGGAGAGCAAGGCGACTCTGTGCCCGGGCCGAGAACCTCATCCACATTCTCCGGATGCTTGCCGAAATCGCCAGTATTCACTCCTGTAAGCACGATTTCCTTTATGCCCTCCGCTGCAATCGCCTGCGCCTGAGCTACAGCTTGCGCAATGGTAATCGAGCGTGAATGTCCTCGGGCAAAAGGCACTGTACAATAGGTGCAGTAGTTGTCGCAACCATCCTGAACTTTTAGGAAACTCCTCGTCCTCTCGCCGCTCGAATATGCCGGGAATATGGTTTTTAGCGCCTCTGCCTCGCCTTCGCCGCCCTTACAAGCGCCGCGCCCGTCATAAGCGCCGCCTGTGCAACCGGCCACCTTACCGCCTTCGCCGCCCGTCAGGCCTTCAATGAATGCTGCGACCTTATGCTTTTCGCCTGCCTTGAACACCCCGACAACTCCGGGGATGGCGGCAATATCGTCAGCAGCGAGCGCCGCGTAGCACCCTGTAACCACGATTTTGCAGTCGGGATTCTGTCGGGCGATTTTCTTGATTATGTTCCTGCACTTGTGGTCGGAATGTTCGGTGACCGTACAGGTGTTGATAAGACAAAAATCTGCCTTCTGCCTCCAGTCAACGCACACAAAACCTTTCTGCGCAAGAGCCCTTTCGTAGGTCGATGTCTCTGCGTAGTTCAGTTTGCAACCGAGTGTTATGAATGAAATCTTTGGCATTCGGGATTTATTTGTTAT
>JABUTT010000146.1 GCA_021443515.1 Bacteroidales bacterium | reverse complement strand
TCAAAGAGAGACTTTATCACTACTGCACCGGCGCCTGCCTCCGCAAGACGAACATTGTTTTCGGCGCTTTTGGTAAGTCCCGAACTGCTAATTATAATAGGGTTTGAAAGTTTGATACCTGCAAATGAGGTGCTTAAATCAGCCATTTCTGTAAATTTTAGTGTGTAATGGAACGCAAAGATAGTGAAAACGCCGCTATTTAATGACAATAACGGGAGCGGTTTTCTCTTCTGAATAATTTTTGTACTTGATAGTGCCTATTTGATAGGCTTTCTTGCCTGATGGAACTATAATTTCCTGACCGTCATAGAAAGTGTTCTGCCCTTCTGCCGGTAAATAGACAACAGGGTCCATATAGATATAAACATCTTGACCAAGAATTTTTGCGCTTTCGGCAAAGGCTCCCTTTTCAACAACCTTTGAAACTTTGAAGCGTTTTGTAGCTGTGAAAGGAATCTCTTCCTTAAATTTGTTGAAATTTTCTTTGGCAGTCGCAGCTGTAGTTGTCTGTGCGCTGCTTGCAGGTGTTGTCGTCGCAGTAGCGGCATCTTTTTTTGTCTCAATTTTGATACCTTGGCTGGAGATGTTCACATTGGCACCCGGGGCTTTGATGTTCAGCCCTTTGCTTGAAACCTTGACGGAAGCCTCGGTCTCGTTTTTTTCATTCGATACTTTCAGGATTTCAATCTCCTCACCGGTGGCCTGAGTTTCAGCCTTAGTCCCGGTTGTCACTTCTGTTTCAGCCTTAGTCTCCTTGCCCTCTTTTCCCTTAAAGATTTTCTTGAAATTCTCGAGTTTGGCATCCCCATTGAACTCTATGACCTCTTTTTCAACCTTTTTCTCGGATTTACCGAAATCCGACTTATTTATTTTATCAGTTGCAAGCAATACTCCGAGGGTTGCAAGGCAGCCGACAAGCAGACCTAAAAAGAAGATTAAAATTCCGTTATTGTTGTTCATAAATTTTGTGATTATAAGTTATGAAAGCACAAATAAACTGTCTTTTGAGGATTATTCGTTGGCATCAAATATCTTTCCGCCTTTGAGGTAGGTTGCAAGCACAGGCACCTTTGAAATTGTCACAGGGTCAATCTCAAAAAGATTCTCGCCAAGGACTACGAAGTCTGCAAATTTGCCTTTTTCGAGGCTGCCTGTGATGTCTTCACAGAACATTTCTTTTGCGACATTTAGGGTGTAAGCTTCAAGAATCTGCTCGAGGGTAACCCTTTCTTCAGGCCAAAGCAGACTCTTAGGGTCGTTGATGTCTTTTACCGCGAGATTGTTTCTCGTGTAACCGATTTGAATGCCCTCGAGAGGCTTGTATGCGTCGCTGACAGGATAGTCTGTTCCTCCGCCGACAATGGCACCCGCATCAATCATGGATTTATAAGGATACATAGTCTTGATCTGGTCTCCAATCATAGAGCGCAAATACTCCTGACGGTCGGCCCCTTCGCTCACAAACCAGGAAGGCTGCATTGCGGCAACGCATTTGTATTTGCCCATCCTTACGATGTCTTCAGGACGTATGGTCATAATGTGGGCGAGAGTGTGGCGAAGATCCTTGCCCGGATATTTCAGGCACGCATTCTCGATGGCGTCCATAGTGAGTTTCGCGGCACGGTCGGCATAAACGTGGAAGTGGCACTGAATGCCGTTCTTGTGCAATTCCTCCACAGCATCCATGAACTCCTTATACTCGTCGTCGCCCCAGCAGCAAGAGCCGTGATAACCCGGTTTTGAAGGCCAGTCTGCAAGTGTGTAAAAAGCTCCGTCAACAAAGAACTTGGCAGTGTTCACGGCGAACATCTCGCTTTGGTACTTTGCGTGGTCCTTATATGCCTGGTCAATGTTTTCTCTGGTTTTTGCCAAGGTGATGCCTGAAGCGGAACGCAGACGGATTGTGAGTTTATTCTCGTTTGCCAACCGCCAGGCTCCTTCAAGGGGACAAGGCATATAACCATTTGCACTTACATTCTGTACATTCACGATACCTGCGGCGTTGTATTGTTTCTGGAAGAACTCCAAGCCTGCAATCTGCTTTTCAACATCCAACGGAAGATCGGCAATTGCGAGGGCTGCATCGTGGAATGAGCCTGTCGGTTCGCCGTTAGCGTCTTTGTCGATGACTCCGCCGTAAGGTGTAGGAGTGTTTCTGTCAATGCCGCACATAGCCATAGCCTTGCTGTTGAGAGATACATCGTGGCCCGAGAATGAATAAACCAAGAAGGCGGGTCCATCCTCTCCGAGTTCGTCAAGACGGTATTTCTGGATTGCTCCAACCTCTTTGTCGGAACCTTCAAGGAATGAAGGGCAGTAGCCGAAAGCCCTTATGATCTTTGTCTCGGGATGAGCCTTTGCATAATCGATGAGTTCGGCATATACGCAGTCCGTATAGCTCATCTTGCCTCCGTTCTCGGGATGTCTTGCATTGACATCCTTTATGAAAAGTTTGGCATTGTTCTCATCGCTTCTATGTGCAAAAAAGACTTCACACATAATGTCGGCGGGAAAGATGTGGCAGTGGTCCTCGCCGAATGCTGGCATAACGAATTTGCCACCAAGGTCAACCACCTTCGTTTTATCGCCCTTGTAGGCTTCAACCTCCGCTTTTGTACCTACGCACAGCAGTTTGCCTTCTGTATCCACTGCCATCGCTTCAGCATTCGGGTTGGTTTTGTCAACGGTGTAGATGACGCCGTTTTCAAATATAGTGGCGGCAGTCTTAGCCTTGCAACCGCTTAAAACTGCCAGAGATGATACCATAGCCATAATGGACATTATATGTTTCATATCAGTGTCTGTTTAGGAATAAATCTATTTGGAAATTGCTTTGAGAACCTGGGCTAGCTGGTCGGTGCAGGAAGTTCCGCGCTTTCCGCACTCTACGCCGTCAAGTTTTGCGATTGCTTCTTCAACCGTCATACCTTCGAGAAGCACGCCGATAGCCTTGAGGTTACCGTTGCAACCTCTTGTGTAAACGAGATTGTGGATGCGTCCTTCCTTGATGTCGAACTCTATGAGTTGCGAGCATACCTTGTTGCTCGGTACGGCAACGATGTGACGTACACCTTTTACGGTTTTGTCCTGGACAATCTGGTATGTGTCAGTTTTCTGAATGGTTTCAGTCTGCTGGCGTGAAAGCTGCGAAGAGGTTGCGTCGTTACCTGCGAGGGCACAAATCGAAAGTGATGTGAGCGCTGTCATCAGTATGAGTTTTAATTTCATTTTGAATTTTTGTTATTTGATTGAAGAATTATATGGGCCGTAAATGGCTTTTACTCGATAACCCGGTTTCACGTCGTCAAGAACATAGACGAAGAACCGTTTTCCTCCGGGGAACACACGAATAACGATATGTCCTTCGAGACTCTTGCACTGCTCGTAGAGTTCCGGATTGTCATTCACCAAAGACTTATCGATGTTGGTGAAGAAAAGGTCGTATTTAGGGGCAAGGGCCTCTATGATTTCCTGGTTAGGCTGGTCTTTCCTTACGTAGAAATTCTGGGTTACGATGACCTTTGGTTTCAATTTTTTGGCCTCTGAAAGCACCTGCTTGGTGTTTGACATGTGGTGGAGGCACTTCATTGCATCGACCTTTCCGACATATTTTGATGTCAGTTTCACCGCAGGAGTGTGATTGAGGTCACCGCTTGTCCAGTAGCCAAAACGACCGTAATCTATTCTTATGCCGCAGGACAGACCGTTCTCACGACATTTTTCTGTCTGAATTGCCTTTTCACCGGTCCACACGGCTCCGTTTGCCGCCAGATTGGAGACGATGCAGTTGTAGGTCGTGTCATATTTTGCTCCAAACTGGGATGTAGAACCAAGTTCAAATTTCTCGGCCACAAGACCTCTGTTTTCTGTCGAATACTTCACAAAATCCTTGTAGAAATCAAAGTCATCATCGGTTCCCGGAGCATTGATTGCCTCTGAATAGTCCGGATAACTGCGATCCACGAGATGACGGAAAGGCAATTCACTATAAACTGCGGTTACGCCTGTGAGTTTGTAACCCCCATCCGGGTCTGTTGAGAAGGCTTTCTCATTGTGACCGATGTGATCCATGTGATAGTGGGTGAGGAGGAAATAGTCGAGGCTGTCGCAACAAACTGCAGGCAGAAAATGGCGGGCATAATCCACATAAACCTTGTATGGACGCACCTCTTTTGACGGTTTTCTCTTCACATAGTCCTTCTGCTTGTCGCAATACTCTCCGGCGTCTATCATCATAGTTGTGCCGTCTGGCATAATAACGAGTGTACATTCACCTCTTCCGCTGTTTATTGCGTGGATGTCGAGATAACCGGCTTTCCATTGTGGCAGGGGCTTGCCTACCTTTGCTCCACCCGGAGCGGCAAACATCAAATTGCCGAATAAAAGCAGGGCAGATGCGATTATAATTGTTTTCTGTTTCATAGTTCTACAAAATTATCATAATTCACAAAATTAAGCAAGAAAAATGCTATGAAAGTTCAGCCGTCACTTTCTCATGAAGTCGATGACACGATTCTCGTATTCGGTTTTGAAGCCTATCAGGACGGGATTTTCATCCTTCATCACAATTTGCATAAGACAGGTGCAAGGAGTGCTTCCGTCCGTGAGACAGACTTTATAGAGGTCTTTGCCGACAACTTTTATCTCATCGATGCTCTCATTGTCCGAACCATTCTGGTCTGTGCGGAAAAGCCAAACGGCGTATGCGGGAGAGCCGTCGCAATATTCTTTGTCGTAGGCTGCTCGAAGGCTGTCAAGTACGGTAGGGGAGAAGTTGCAGGCAATGCTGTCGAGTTCGCCGTAATTGAAGACATAGTTGTTGTAGAGGTTCGTGATGAAGTCTTCAACAGGCTTTGGACAGGTCTTGCCCACATTGTTGCAACCGATGAGTGCAAGAAATGCAATGATGAGTATAAATCGTTTCATAATTGTTAGTGCTTTTTCGGGAGTCATGCCCCTGCTCTCTTACTCTCTGCTGACAACGAAACTGTTCGCCTGAGGTGTGGGGGTTACAAGTATCTCGGCAATCTGAATGTGGGCCGGAACCACGGCGGCGCAGAAGAGGCAAAGCGAGGCTATATCTTTGGCCCTGAGCGGTTTAATGCCCTTATAAACATTGTCTGCCTTGGCCTTATCGCCGTGAAATCGTGTCACGCTGAAGTTTGTCTCCACAAGGCCCGGTTTTATTGTCGTGACACGTACTCCGGTATTGGCGACATCAATTCTCAAACCATCGCTGAGAGCCTTCACCGCGGCTTTTGTAGCACAATAAACTCCGCCGCCACCATAGGCGTAATCTCCTGCGAGCGAACCTATGTTTATCACGTCTCCGCTGTTGTACTTAACCATTTTTGGAACAATGAGCCGCGTCATATTGAGAATACCCTTGATATTCGTGTCAATCATAGTATCCCATTCTTCCGGCTTTGCCTCATATTCTTTGTCCAAGCCGAGTGCAAGTCCTGCGTTGTTGATAAGCACATCTATATGTGCCCACCTGCCCTTCAGCGAGGCTACAGCCTCCTTGCACTTGTTGAAGTCGCGCACGTCAAAGCACAGTGTCTTGACCTTTGCGCCCCAAAATTTACAGTAATCCTCAACTTTGGCTAAGGCTTCAACATCCCTGCCTGTGATTATAACATTATACCGTCCGCTCTTAGCGAACTGCTTTGCACACGCGGCCCCAATGCCCTTAGAGGCTCCCGTTATCAATACATTTTTTTTCATAAATACTATTTCAATTATTTTATATTTCGATTCCCAACCTCTTTGCAAGCAGAAACTTATAATCCTTCTTCATCTGCTTGTCAAGGAAGGAAGAGTCTATGAAATCACAAAATCCCGGATGATATTATCTTGAATTTGTTTCTTCTCTAATATCAGCCGTTCCTTTGTTTTGATTAACTGAACAACGTTCTTCCGAGCCATACACACAATATGCCCACGATGACACTTGCCACGATATATGCTATACTCATCAGTATGTCACCCTTTGTGCCGAGCATCCAAGCCTCGTTTGCAAATGCGGAGAAGGTGGTGAATCCTCCGCAGAAGCCAGTTGCAAGGAGTAACACGTGGGTGCTGTTGAGAACGCCCGACTTTTCAGA
>JABUTT010000130.1 GCA_021443515.1 Bacteroidales bacterium | reverse complement strand
TGACTGAGAGTTTACTCACTTAGCCGCGTGTCCACTATTGCTGGGTAAGATCAACCCTCCTTGTCCTACAATCCATTCTCTATCTTGAAAGTTCAGAAGAAGTTCAGGACTCGTTCTGAGCTTGAGGATAGCTATCGTGCGAAAGGTGTTCGGAATCCATTGTCTCCCAAAGACACATTAGGTAGGTTCCTGACTGCATTACATAATAGGAGAAGCTTTAATCGTTTAGGTTGTGATTACCTTTTACTGACAATTCTCTTAGGTGCTCGTAAGGAAGAAACCGCTTCTCTGTGCTGGCGAGAAACGCTTACAAGCGAAGAAGCAAAGACGACAAGCTATGTTGACCTTAGTAACAGAACTATCCGCTTTTACGATACTAAGAATCGAAACGATCATGAGCTTCCAATCTGTGATGCTGTGAAACGGTTGTTGGAAGACAGAAAGGATATTGTTAAGGAAGCAGAGACTCATCCAGAAAGGTTGAAATGGGTTTTCCCGGCCCGTTCCAAAAGAAGCAAAGTTGGACACTATTCGGATAGCAAAAGTTTGAGAGAGTATCTGTGTTCAGAAGCTGAGATCGTCAAACTTGGTATGCACGATCTACGAAGGACATTTGGTAGGGTTGCTGAAGAACTTGTTTCATATGCCGTCGTTAAGAGACTGCTCAATCACAGAAATACAACAGATCCAACAGAAAGGTATGCAGAACCTGATCAAGAACGGATTTTTGAAGCATTACAAAGGATTGAGTTGCATATGCTTATGACTGCTCCTAAATTATACAATGTGTTACTTGCTTCGGCTAAGTATCCTCCATTACCTGAAACGAGGGAGTGAAGATGAGTGTGGTGGAAGTTTTACGGGAGTATTCAGAGGTATGGAAACTATTTGGTCAAATGCCTGATTCTGCCACTGTAAATAGTGAGCTTGCTTCTGTCTTTCTTGGCATAAGCATCAAAACCCTTGCCCGATATAGACAAAATGGGGGAGGCCCACCTTATATCCAGTACCAAGCAGAAGATACGAAAGCGAGAAATCAGCGGGTTCTCTATGTATTAGGTGATCTGCGAGTTTGGAGAGATATCCATAAAGTAAGTAGTTCAATGCATGGTGCTCAGGTTCGTGGTTTGGCTTTTACATCATTGACCGATTTTATAGAAGACCATCCTTTTATTGTTAAAAATAAAATCATCCAAAAAAGGAAAATAAAAAGGTTAGGAGTTAGAGATTCAGATACTGAGATATACGATGATGTTATCTTAGGGCATATACTCTGTGTGGAAGAAACAGTTTTAAAAATCGAAATATCCAATAACGACTTGCAAGTTATTTGGATTTCAATTGAAGAAGCTTTGAAAAAACATTGGGAATATAACGATAATAAAAATATTTTTTTAGATTGTTTTAAGTTGTGCTCACAAGAAATCATTACAAATGCAGAAATAATTAGTGATTATAATTTTTTAAAACAGCAATTGAGGTGATAATGAAAATTACACAAATGGAGATCAAAGGCTTTAAGAGCTTTGATAATGTAGGGCAAACTATAAATATAAATTCATTCACCAGCTTAATTGGAGGGAATGGAACAGGTAAAACGGCTGTTCTCCTCGCATTGACAAGGATGTTTGGTGTCAAAAGCTCCGATAGAATTGTTCAAGTTGATGATTTTTATGTTCCTCCTGGAGATGAAATCGATACTCAAGATGAAAGAGAATTATCAGTTCGTGTGAAATTTGAATTTGCAGATCTGCAAGATGGTGAGGACGATTCAGTCGCTGATTTCTTTAAGCATTTGGTCTCAAATGAAGCAGACCAGATCCCATACTGTATAGCAAAATTAAAAGCTAAATGGACAAAAACTAATCTTGCAGAAGGGGATATAGATAGTGATTTAGTATGGGAAATAGGAAAATATGAAAAAAATATTACAGCATATGAAAGATCAAAAATCCATGTTCATTATGTCCCTGCTTATCGCGATCCTGCTCAACAACTGAAGCAAACAGCCGGAACCATCATGCACCGTTTGATAAATGCAGTTGAATGGTCTGAACAGATGAGTTCAACGGTTGATGAGGTTGCAGAATCAATCGGAAACCAGTTCCAAGAAGAAATTGGGGTTCAGACAATAACATCTTCATTGAGCAGAAATTGGAAAACTCTTTTTAGCGGAGGGTATTTTGAACAGCTTAAAATTCAGCCAGTAATGAATGGAATAGAAGATGTATTAAAGCATATAGATACTGTTTTTATGCCTACTCCGGTGACTCAGCCATTACCAACTGAAAGATTGAGTGATGGTATGAAGTCATTGTTTTATCTTTCGTTAGTCAAATCTGCATTTGATATTGAAGATGAGATCATAAATTCAGGAGAAAATGAATTATCGATATCAGTAGAAGCATTAGATCCTCCAAATTTAACGATAATATTAATCGAAGAACCAGAAAATCATCTTTCACCCCAATATTTAGGAAGAATAGTTAAACTATGTGAAGATATATCTGAGAATGATCGAGCACAGGTTGTTTTAACAACACACGCACCTTCATTACTCAATAGAGTAGAACCAGAAAATATAAGGTATTTTCGTCTACATGATAATAAAAATACTGTTGTCAAACCAATATTATTACCAAGCGAAGATGAAGACGATGGAGACAATGTTGATACTTTCACTTATGTAAAAGAAGCAGTGAAGGCATATCCAGAAATTTATTTTGCAAAAGTTGTAATACTTGGTGAAGGTGATAGCGAAGAAATAGTAATACCTAAAATAGCTCAAGTAAACGGTATAGAGCTTGACACTTCATTGATAACATTTGCGCCATTAGGTGGGCGATATGTTAACCATTTCTGGAAACTTTTGGATGAGCTTTCAATCCCTCATGTGACACTTCTTGATTATGACCATAGAAGAGGTGGTGGAGGCTGGGGAAGAATTAAATATGCATTAAAGCAACTTGTTTCCGTTGGTAAGGATAAGAATAAATTATTAATAATAAAAACTGGTGTTTTAAGTGATAAAGAACTTGAAAAAATGCATACATGGGGAGAAGACAAGGATAATGAAATTGCATGGATGAATCGTCTAAAAGAGTATAATGTATATTTTTCATACCCCTACGATTTAGATTGGCTAATGCTTAATGAATTCTATGAGGATTATAAGACTTTTGTTCCAAAAAAAGGTGGGCCAAAATTACCTAAGGATGATGACCCTGAATATAACGACAAAGTTAGAGCCGCAATTGCTTCAGTATTGAAAAAAGAAGTAAGTGATATTGAAATTGATGATTTTGATGATCATGATAAATATTTTTGGTACCGATATTTATTTTTGGGTAGAGGTAAGCCATTATCACATAATTATGTATTATCAAAGCTGGAAGACGGTAAATTAAGAGATAATAGCCCTGAAATACTTGATGAACTTATCGAAACAGTGAGGGGGTTACTTTAATGCCAACTATTAAAGATGGAGATTGGGTATTAAAGGATATCCAAGAAGTCGAAGATGAAGCAATGAAAGTGATACGGAATAGTTCAGAGCATAATCTCGTTCTTGCAGGTCCCGGTTCAGGTAAAACTGAATTATTGGCTCAAAAAGCATGTTTTTTAATTGAAACGGGAAAATGTAGTAAGAAAAAAATCATCGCACTATCTTTCAAAAAAGATGCGGCAAAAAACCTACAAGATCGAGTCAACTCACGGCTTGATTTAAAATTTAGGAATAAGTTTGAATCCACGACATTTGATGCTTTCTGTAAAAGTATTGTAGATAGATTTAAAGGTACTCTTCCGAGGTTTTATCGTCCTTCAGACGATTATGAAATTATTTCTCTTAATAAAAAAGAAGTTATAGCAGAAATAAAAAGAGAGGCATTAGGTTTTGAGGGGTTGACATCATTTGAATTGAATAAAATAAAGCATTCAAATTTTGAAGAAAAATACATTGTAATTCCTTATAAACAAGAAGAAAGGCATACAATTAATGGAAGGATAAGATATTTTGTATGGACTCATTTATTGAAAGATAAGTCAAGAATTTCATTCAAAATGATAAATTATCTTGCTAATAGAATTATAAAGAAAAATAGTTTCCTATCAAATGCCATTAATTCAACATATGAATATGCCTTCATTGATGAGTTTCAAGACACTACATCTAAGCAATATGAGATATTTAAAAGTATTTTCTTTGATCGAGCTATAAAAATAACAGCCGTTGGTGATACAAAACAAAGAATAATGGGGTGGGCAGGGGCATTGCCTAATGCTTTTGATGTCTTCAAAAAAGATTTTGAAGTTGGTGACAATAATGAATTAATAAGCAATAGAAGGTCATTAAAAAATTTGATAAGTTATCAAAGATTGATGGAATCCTTCATGAATAAAACTGAAAAGAAGACAGAAATCACTTTTTATAAGGGGGAAGGTTTAGCCAGGTTAATGCAGTTTGAGGAAGTTGACCAAGAGGCATCTTATATTGTTTCACTTATTAAAAAATGGATTGATGAAGGTATTGAACAAAGGGATATCTGCATTTTATCCAAAAGTGTGGCCGGACAGTACTCTCAAAAAATAATCTCAGAGTTAGACAAGTCTGGTGTCAAATGCCGTATTGAAAATGAATACCAAGAATTATTAAACGAAGCAATAGTACAATTAGTTTTACAGCTTCTAATGTTTGTTTGTAATAGAAAGTCTATAGAAGGCTGGGCTTCTACAATGGATCTTTTGTGCAACATTAGAGGTGTAAGTAAAAGAGGTGATGTTACTCGTTTAGAAAAAGAGTTAAGTAATTTCATCAAGGCTAATAAGGAAGTTAAAAGTGATGTTGTTGATTATTTAAAGGGCTTACTAACAATATTTGGTATCCCTGAGTTAAAATCTTATTTTCCGCAATATATGAATGGTAATGGCTTAGAGCATAATATTAATACTCTATCTAAATATCTCGAAGCATTAGATATAAAAAATAACATGTCAAATGCTATAGATATGTTGAGTGGAAATAAAACTGTACCATTTATGACTATCCATAAAAGTAAAGGTTTAGAATTTAAAAAGGTCGTTATAGTAGGACTTGAACCGGATGCTTACTTTGGTGATGAAGAAGGACAGATAGAAAATCAAAAAACAGTTTTTGTAGGGTTTTCAAGAGCTATTGATGAAGTGTTCATGACTCGTTGTAAACTAAGGAGGGATAATTTTGGTAATGTCTCCAGACAAGACTTTAATAGAATACCGCTGATAACCGATATGCTAACTTATTGTGGTATCGAGGCTGAGAGCTATCCAGGTTGAATAGATGATGGCGATTTCAGATCGCCATCATTTTTTATTTTGCTTTTTGCATATTTAAATTAAAATTGCTTCCGATTTCGTTAATAACTTCCAATGTTAACTGGCTTTTTGAAGATTTTATTATTTTATAGGATTGGTTTTTCCCATCTGCCATACTCTCCTCAATAGTTGGTAATTTTTTATTGTTTATCACCTCTATTTTCAGCGGATCAAGATCTTTGTTATTTAAAACCAGCTTTATGGGTTTTGTTTTTAAGCTATTTAATGATGTAATTAACTCATTATCATATAGTTGCCAATCACCAGCACCGTCAGAAAGATAGTCTATGAATATATGGTCACCTGGAGCATAAGAGTCAATAGAGATACTGCCATGAAAGTTGTATTTTCCATTAGAGAAGAAGGTCGTTTTTCCATTAACCCTAACGGTATTACCTTTTATTGTGTAAGAGTAATCAGATAGCCAGCTTCCTACAATACTGTCGTATCTCTGAGTAGAAGGGGAGGTCGGGTTGTAATGCGCATAGATTGCGAATGCTGTCGCAATGATCCCGCATAAAGAACCTGTAACTCCTATTATCTTTAAAAATGCAGAAATTTTTCGTCCCATGAAACATTACTCATATAATATAGATCGTTAGATGAGTAATTCTATCATCATAAAGTTGCCTTTAACACAGTTGGTTAAGTTTTCGTAAACCGTACATTTCAATATTTACTAATTTCTTATTTGTACATTACAAAACAAATTACACTTTCCGATTATTTATTTTAAATCAACAAGTTACTAACTAAGGTAAATATAGGGGATTATATATTCACCTTAAGGTGAAT
>JABUTT010000230.1 GCA_021443515.1 Bacteroidales bacterium | reverse complement strand
GCGATGAAGTCTTCTGCTTTGAGGGCTGCGCCACCGATGAGGCCGCCGTCGATGTCAGGGCAAGCGAAGAGTTCTTTTGCATTTGAAGGTTTGCAGCTGCCACCGTAGAGGATGGTGATTTCCTCTGCGAGTTTGCCGAACTTCTCAGCAAGGGTTGCACGGATGTGCGCGTGGATTTCCTGAGCCTGCTCTGCGGTTGCAGTCTTGCCTGTTCCGATAGCCCATACCGGCTCGTAAGCAACGATGATTTTTGCCATCTGCTCAGGAGCGAGGCCGAAAAGAACATTCTTCACCTGAGAGTCAACAACATCGAAATGTTTGCCTGCTTCTCTTTCTTCAAGGTTTTCACCGATGCAGAAGATAACGCTGAGACCGTGCTGGAGTGCGAGAGCGGTCTTCTCGACGAGAGTTGCATCTGTCTCACCATAGTACTGGCGGCGCTCGCTGTGTCCGAGGATTGTGTACTTGAGACCAAGGCTTTCAAGCATTGCTGCTGAAACCTCGCCTGTGTATGCGCCTGACTCCTTGTTTGCGCAGTTCTGTGCGCTGACTTCAACGCGGCTGCCTTTCACTGCCTCTGCAACGCTTGCGAGGTGGGTGAATGGAGGAGCGATGATAAGGTTAACATCTGCAGGAAGTTGGGCTGAGGCTGCTGCAACAGCCTTTGCGAGTTCAACACCGGCTGGAACTGTGGTATTCATTTTCCAGTTACCGGCAACAATTTTCTTTCTCATGATATAAAAACGGGTTATTAGGATTCAAAACGGATACAAAAATACAAAATTATGCTTATTTTTGTAAGTTATATCAGGAAATTATAAGAAAAAGATATGAAAGATTTTGTACAGGAACTCACTTGGCGCGGTATGATTCAGGATATTATGCCGGGTACAAGGGAAAAACTCAACGAGGGGCCGACAGCGGCATACGTGGGGATTGACCCTACCGCAGATTCACTTCACATCGGTCATCTCGTGAGCATAATGATATTGAAGCATTTCCAGATGTGTGGCCACAAGCCAATCGCAGTTGTGGGAGGTGCAACAGGAATGATAGGCGACCCTTCGATGAAGTCTCAGGAAAGGAACCTTCTCGATGAGGACACGCTCAACCATAATGTGAATTGTCTCAAGGCTCAACTTTCAAAGTTTTTGGATTTTGACGGCGACATCCCTAACAGGGCGGAACTTGTGAACAACTACGATTGGATGAAGAACTACACTTTCATCAACTTCATCCGCGACATCGGCAAGCACATTACCGTGAACTATATGATGGCTAAGGACTCAGTGAAGATGCGTCTTTCACGCGACAGTTCCGAAGGTATGTCTTTCACCGAATTCAGTTACCAGTTGCTTCAGGGCTATGATTTCCTCTGGCTCTATGAGAACAAGAATTGTATTCTCCAGATGGGTGGAAGCGACCAGTGGGGCAATATTACCACAGGTACCGAACTCATTCGCCGTGTGCTCGGAAAAGAGGCTTTTGCCCTTACTTGTCCGCTTATCCGCAAGGCTGACGGAAAGAAATTCGGAAAGACAGAGAACGGAAACATCTGGCTGGATGCAGATAAAACGAGCCCGTACCAGTTCTATCAGTTCTGGCTCAACACTTCAGACGAAGATGCAGAGAAATACATCAAGATATTCACCCTGCTCGGGAGAGAGGAAATTGAGGCTTTGGTTGCTGAACACAGCCAGGCCCCTCACCTTCGTGTCCTCCAGAAAGCCCTTGCAGAGCAGGTAACAGTGATGGTTCACGGCCGAGGCGAATATGAAAAGGCTGTTGAGGCTTCGAATGTGCTTTTCGGAAACGCTGACAGCGAGGCTCTCAAATCCCTTGACGAGCGTACCTTCCTCGAGGTATTCTCAGGTGTGCCTGCATTCGAAGTTGCAATGAGCGAATTCCCTTGCCCTGTTCTCGACCTGCTTGCCGTAAAGACCCAGGTGTTCCCATCAAAAGGTGAGGCCCGCAAGATGCTCTCTGCAAACGGCTTCAGTTTCAATAAGGAAAAATATACGGATGTAAACGGCACGATAAATGCAGATATCGCCCTCGGCGGAAAATACATACTCGCCCAGAAAGGAAAAAAGAACTATTATTTGATTAAACTTGTTTAATGGCACAAAACGTAAGAACACTCAAGGTTGCAAAGGAAATCCAGCGCTGTGTCTCTGAAATCATCAGAAGCAAGGGTATGGCATTTTTTGATGGTGCAATGGTATCTGTGAGTGGAGTCGAAATAAGCCCCGACTTGTCTGTGGCACGCATTTATGTGAGCATATTTCCATCTGAGAAGGCGGAGGCTGCTATGAAGACCCTCAATGACAACATCCGTTCAATCCGTGGCGAAATGGGCGCTCAGATAGGCAAACAGATACGCATTACTCCCGAAATCGGTTTTTATCTGGATTCCAGCCTTGACTATGTGGAACATATTGAAGAATTGCTAAAGAAATAGTATGAAACGCATATTATCCCTGATAATCCTGCTTGCTATATGTTTGAGTCTTTCGGCTCAGGGACATTTCAGATATCGCTCCAAAAGGCTGAGCAAGGAGCCTGTGAAACTTAAGTCGGAGCAGCTAATAAAGGAGCGCCTTGAGAGAAAGGTGCCTGTTCAGCTTGCCACAAAGGCAGGCTCGACGAGCGAGATAAAAGGTCTTGTGCTTCTCGTGGAATTTCCGGACAAGGGTTTTGTGACCTCCAATATCCAGACCAATGTCAATAACTTGCTCAATCAGATTGGCTATACGGGTGGTGGGAATACCGCCAGTGCAAAAGAATATTTTGAAGACCAGTTCCTCGGGGAGGTTACATTCAACTTTGATGTGATCAAGGTCCCGGTATTGTCTCATGATAGGGGTTATTATGGCCAGAATGGGGACGATGGTGAAATCGATATCCACGTTCCCGATATGGTGAAAGAGGCTTGCCAGGCGGTCGATGCCCAGGTCGATTTTTCCAAATATGCCATTGACGGAGAGGTGCCTATGGTCTTCGTTTTCTTCGCCGGAGAGGATGAAACTTTCTATTATGGCTCGTCCCAGGAACAACCAGACCTTATCTGGCCGCACTCATACGTGATTAACGGTTCCAGAGGTATTACTCTTGATGGAGTCATGGTTAACAATTATGCCTGCACATCAGAGGTGGAGCCTGTGCAGACAGGAAAGAGCACTTATACTTTCGTTCTTGCTCCGATAGGCACTTTCTGTCACGAATTCAGCCACACCCTCGGACTTCTCGATTTGTATGACACGGATTATGAGGGTTCCGGAGGCTATTCTGCCGGCTGCTGGGGAACTCTGGCGATTATGGATGCCGGCAACTATTGCAATGACGGAAAAACACCTCCTCCATACAACAGCGTGGATTATTTTATGATTAACGCTCTTTTGGATGACCCTATCGCTGAGATCAAGGGACTGAATATAGAAGAACTTCAAGTGGGTAAGAATTACGTGCTTGCCCCATTCTCGAGGACCAACAAGAACCTCTATTATATTTCCAACGGAAGCGACACCGAGTTCTATCTCTTTGAGGTTCACTCATCCTCAAACAGGTGGGATGCTCATATAGGCGGTACCGGTTTGCTTGTATATCATATAGATTTGTCTAAAAACAGTGCGGGCTATTCGGAGACTTATATGAAGAATATGACTGCCATTGAGAGGTGGGAGTATAATGAGATCAACTGCAGACCTACCTATCAGTGCTGCGACCTTATCGAGGCAGACAGTAGAAAAGATGCAGTGGAGGTATATCTCGGGGATGCCGATGCAGGCCTCTTCTTCCCGTACAGGACGAAAACATCGCTTTCTCCGGGAACGACTCCTGCCATGAAATTCCGCACTGGAACCCAGCCAAAGGTGGCTCTGACGAACATTTCGGTGCAGTCCAACGGAAACGTTGCCTTCTCTGTAGTGAAATATGAAGGTGGCGAGGGGCCTTCGAGCGTTATTCCTCAGGTCTCATCCGCAGGTATCCAGACAAATGTCTTCCAGAATCTTGCAGTTATCAGTTTTTCTTCTGACATTGCCACGGACCTTACTCCTGTGGTTGCCTACAATGAGGTGTCTCCGGGAGCCTCCAAGGTGCAGGCTGAAGCGGTAAAGGATGCTGACGGAAAGTATTATTGCCGTCTTGAAAACATCAATCCGCGCACAACCTACAATGTGGTTGTTTACTTTGTGCAGGATGGTATAGAAGGTGTGAAAAAATCAACTTCCTTCCTCACCAAGACCAAATCCACTTACGGCCCTTACATAGATTTCAGCGGATGTGACCGTAATGAGGACGGCTCTTTCAAGAAGGGAGCACAACTCTACCTTGCCGTGAACAATTGTCCTCAGGCAAAGAGCATCGAATACTTCTTTGACGAGGCTCCGGTGGAATTCTCGAGAGGCTATATGCTTCTTGAACATTCCGGCGATCTCAAAATTAAAATTAAGTACAAGGACGACACTGAAACTGTGTTGTATAAATATCTGAGGGTGAAATAGCATGAAAAGAACTTTAATATACCTGATTATAATTTTATTCGCCTTTTCCTGCCAATCCAACAAGAAGGGGGAGGATGTGGTTATACCTGAAGACATTTCTCTTTCTGTGGGAGGGAACAAACTCATCGTTGCAAATGACGACAACTATCAGATTGGTTTTAACAAATCAGCCAAGAGATATTGGGTCTGCAATGATGTGATGGATGTTTTCTACATTGTGGAACTCACTTCCGGCTCCATCGAGGGCGCTTCCAATGTAACCATAGTGAAGGCAAATGTTCAATATGCGACAAAGGACTCGCCTGTGTACAGTTTGGAGGATGTTTCTTTCGAGATTTTGAAGGAAACACGTGTAGATAATCTCACAAGATACTTTCTCTACTCAAAAACCAAGTCTTTAGGCCTGGTTATTGCCGTGGAGTAGCAGCCTATCTGCTGATAGAAATTTGCTGGATACGGAAGTCTCCATATTTTTCGTTGTAGGCAGTGAAAATGGTAATTGTAAAGTTTTCACCTCCTGCATTGAGCGTGCCTATGGCATATTTTCCGTTGCCCTTTGATGCTTTGTGGATGAATTCGAACGAGCGTGGAGGATAGTTTTTGAAGAAAGTCTTCATTATCTGTCGCGCCTGAGCCTTGCTTGTCGGAGCGTCGTTTTTGAATATGCCGACTTCAATGCTTGACGAGAACCATGCAGAGAGCTTTTGGGCATCTCCTTTTGCGATGTATTTGCTTATGGGCGTCAGGACATCGTCACTTGTCAGTTGTTGGGCACGGCTTGGCGCACTCACAAAGAGTAATGCGACAAAAATGAAAAAAAACGCCCTGATTGAAGGTTTATTCGGCATATAGGCTTATATTTGTAACACATAATAACGAGGAAAATGAAGGAAAAGAAATTCCGTATTTCAGACTACTTTAAGGGAAAGGCAACTGTGTGGTTGCTGTCTCTTTCCGTTGCCTGTCTCGGCTTTTTCTTTCTATCAATATCCTCCAGCGGTACAAAAATACAAAATTCCGGAACTATTGGCAAAATTGAGCGAAGAATAACTCGCCGACTCAACATTCTCGACACCTACGTGAAAGGTCTTATTGACGGGTCGATGAGTCGTGAGTACATTGTCGATAAATTGCCGGAGGATATGGTTCTGTACCAATATGAGGCGGATAGTCTGGCATTTTGGGCGGGTTTGTTCTATGTGGATGTGGACAATCTTGCTTCCCTTTCATTCTTTCCGGTACTTGAACATTCATCCAGCCTTTCAGGCGAGGCACTGCGGAAAATAGGCAGTGAATATACCTTTATTTCCTTGGGAGGACGGCAGTACATAGCTTTCAGCATGATGGAAATGGGGAAGACGATAGTTGCCGCTCTCGAGGTAAGTCGCGGAGCACTCGGGCTTTCTCCCAGCAGAATAAACAGGAACATCATTCGTCAGAAGTCCCTGTGCTTTGTCCCGATTATGGAGGACGAGGGTTTTGTTGTCAATATCCCTTCGCGGTTTGATGCCACCGAGACCATACATATTCTAAAGGTTTCGACGACAGATGCTTTGACCTCGACCAATGAGTCCCCGGCAGCCCTTTCTCTGAAATGTCTTTTCATCGTGCTTTTGGTGCTGTTCTTCCTCGTCCATCTTGAATACCACCCGTCAATTCTCTCACTCGTGCTGGCGATTGTTTCGACCCTGCTCGGAGCTTTTGCCTTGATGAAGATAGGAAACGCATCTACTCACTCCCTGCTGTTTTCTCCTCTGCTCTATGCTTCCGGAGAACTCCTGCCTTCGCTCGGGGCAATGATTAT
>JABUTT010000192.1 GCA_021443515.1 Bacteroidales bacterium | reverse complement strand
AGAATAGAGAAATCTCAATATGGCGAGAGAAATCTTTTTGCGGGTAATTATGGCTCCGATTCTTAGCATAGTCTATATCGAACCCACAAATTTACTACAAAACTTGGAAAGTTCCGTCGTTATAGAGAATTATTATGGATTTGACTTTTCTTTCCTCTTTTTCTGTAACAGTAGTTTGAGGCTGAAAAACGGGCTTAGGAGGCTCTGGAGCAGTGTTTTTCTCAAAAATATCGGTAGGGAAGAGCTCCTGAGATTCTGCCGGAGCCTTAGTCTCGGTCGATTTTACGGGTTCCGGGGCAGTCTCAACGGCATTTCTATACATCTTTCCCGTGCCATTGATTATCCAGTCGGGGGAAAGAGAAGGGTAGGCCTCAATGATACATTGGATGAAATCGAAGCCGGGCTTGTTTCTTCCCGACAGAATGTGGGAAACACTTGCTCTGGTAATGCCTAATCTGTCGGCGAACTGTGCTTGAGAGATATTTTCTGCCTCAATGAAGCGACGGAGACGCTCTTTCATAATGTTAACATATTTTTCACAAATGTAACGGATATTTTTGTAAACGGCAAATAAATTTTCGAGTATAGAAATGTAAAAATAGGGGAGTTACAAAAGTATATTTATTTAACTTTAACAAGAGGTTCTTGATGTTAAGTGTTGGCGTTTTGTATGTTACATTGGATGAATAGGGGATAGGTGTTCAGACGCGTTCTACAAAACGTCCAAATTTACAAAGCATACATAAAGAATAACTCCTACAAAAATCGCTTAAGTACTGATAAATAATAATATAACATAGGATAGTTCACAGCGTGGAACATGTCGATTATACAATTGTATGACGATATGCGATTGTACTCCCAGCCCCCGCGAGAAACAAGAAAAGTTTACAGATGTGACAAAGTTATTTAGGGATGTAATTTACATTTGTAACGCAAGAAGTGGAGTAACATGAATTAACGGAAATTTCGTACATTTGCATAAAATTTAATTAAGTTTCGTAAGGATGGCCATACCTCATATAAATATCCACGATTATAACTACCCTTTACCCGATGAAAGGATAGCAAAATACCCATTGGAGAAGCGTGATTCGTCGAATTTGCTAATATATAATGGTAAAATCGGCGTACAAATCTTTCGTGAAATAACTTCACAGGTGCCCTCAGATGCCCTAATGGTATTTAACAACACCAAGGTCGTCCCTGCCAGAATGCATTTTTGCAAGCCTACAGGTGCCTTGATTGAGATATTTGCCCTGGAGCCTGTAGATCCGATAGATTATAACCTTGCATTTTCCGCTACAGAGGCTTGTACCTGGAAATGCCTTATTGGTAACGCCAAGAAGTGGAAGGATGGCTTGCTAAGCCTCTATAATCCCTCTAATGACCCTCAAATCGCGAGTTTGGGCCTTACTGCAGAATTGCTCTCGCGCGAAGGACAGAGTGCTGAGATTCGCTTCAAATGGAGCTGTGGCCTGCCTTTTTCCGCCGTTCTCGACGCTTCGGGAACCATACCCATTCCTCCATACCTGAATCGTGATACTGAAAATATCGACCTTGTCCGTTATCAGACCACATACGCTCGCCATAGAGGCTCTGTTGCTGCTCCTACGGCTGGTCTTCATTTCACTCCCGAGGTGCTCAAGGCTTTGGAGGCAAAGGGGGTTGATATTGAAAATGTATGCTTACACGTGGGCGCAGGCACGTTTCTGCCGGTAAAGGAGGCTGATGTGGCCTCTCATCACATGCATCGCGAACTTTTTACCATAAGCCGTGACCTGCTGCAGAAACTTATAGCCCAATTAAAGGCCGGAAAACCTGTTGTGTCGGTCGGCACTACCTCCATCCGTACTCTTGAATCCCTCTATTATGCCGGAGTCGATTGCATTGAAAAAGGTTTTCCTGAGGACGTAAAACAATGGGCTCCATACGATAGAGAGTATCAATATACAACTGTTGATGCTTTGGAGGCTATAGTTACATATCTTAACGCCAATAATCTCGAAAAGTTGTCACTTGGAACAAGAATAATAATTGTTCCGGGCTTCAAATTTAGGATTGTTGACATTCTTGTGACCAATTTCCATCAGCCACAAAGCACTCTCCTCCTGCTTATTTCAGCCTTTGTAGGAGATGTTTGGAAGGATATTTACAGGTTTGCTCTGGAAAATGGATTCCGTTTCCTGAGTTACGGAGATTCATCTATTCTTTTTCGTGCTCCTGCTCAATGTAATCCACTGCAATAGGGCGGAATTCATTCAATAAGCGGCTTTCCTTGTTAAGGATAGGGTTTGCGTAGATACCGAGGAGAATCTCTCTGAGGTCTTTCTTGTCAAGTTCCTTGTGTCTTGCCTTTGCAAGGGTCTCAGTGAGATATGCATTGAATTTCTCAACATCTTCTGCAGTATAGTTGTCCGCAAATTTCTTGGTCCTGAACAGCATGTCGTAGGCCATAAAGTTCGTTTTGAAGAGTTTATAGCCCTGAGCGATGCGGATATTTACTGTCTGACGAATCCACTGGTAGCGGTCATTTGTGCGGTTACAGAGGGATGCAGCAAAGATTTCTTCGTGGGAGAGTGGAATGCCTATGCTTAGGTGAACTTGGCCTTTAGGCTGAGATATACCGGTCATAATGCTCTGAATATCCTCTCCCGGAGCTTTTACGTATTTTGTAGTGCGGGAAATGAGAATTTCCTCAGCCTTCTCTATGGCGCAAGGCTCGTATTCGTAGGAAATACTCATTGGAACGATGTTGAGTTCCTCGAAATTCTTGCAGAAATCACCCTTGCCGCTCATATCGACCATTTTGAGCAAGCCTTGCTCGGTTTCATCCATTCCGTCCTTGGTACGGCCTTGACGCTGGGCAATCCACACACTGGAATGGCCCGAGGTTACGCTGTAGCGGATATATTCGCTCAGAAGCTGGCTTGAAAGATAGAGGTCTCTTGCAGAAATTCCGCGCAGTACCTTTATCATACGGTTCGAACGGAGAAGTTTCTCTATAAGTGAATTTTGAAGAAGATTGTCGCCGACGGCAATTTCAGTTGTAGGTATGTTGTTTTGGTACAACACAAGCTGAGTGAGGGCCGGGTCAAGAATAATGTCTCTATGGTTGGAAATAGCCATAAATTTCTTGTCTGCGCTGAGGTTTCCAATGCCGTCGTATGTGAAGGAGGTCATGGAATTGCTTATGATGAATTTGATAGCCTTACTCATAATAAGGACCTGGAATTCATCGATTGAGTTGATTTGCCTCAATGCATTCGACATAAACTTTTCGTCCTTGTCGGGAAAGAACTTCTGGCTGATACTGTAGGCCAAAGGCTCGTTTGCAAGGCTGTGAATCGCTGCTACGGCTTCTTCTTCGCTGTAGGGGCTGATGGTTTCGAATTTTGAGTAATCAAGTTCTTCGTTTGCCATGATAATTCAGATTTTAGTATTCGTATTTATCTTTCCAGAGGCTTCTGAGATGATTTTTCATCGCCTCTTCTTTAGGGTTCTCTGCCGGAGAGTAGAATTTTGTTCCTTTAAGGGCTTCGGGCATAAACTCGAGTTCTGCGAAATGTCCCGGGAAATCGTGTGCATATTTGTAGCCGTCGGAATAGCCAAGGTCCTTCATAAGAGATGTAGGCGCGTTCCTGATAGCAAGAGGGACAGGGGCTGAGAATGTCTTTTCCGCAACTTGCAGAGCATTGTCTATTGCAAGGTAGGCTGAATTGCTCTTGGGGCTCGAGGCGAGGTAGATAGTGGTTTCGCTAAGCGGAATCCGTGATTCGGGCATTCCTATCGAGTGGACAATCTGGTAGCAGGCATTTGCAAGCAGAAGCGCATTCGGGTTTGCAAGTCCGATATCCTCGGCAGCAAGTATGCAAAGCCTTCTCGCTATGAAGAGAGGGTCTTCACCGCCTCCGAGCATTCTCGCGAGATAATAGACAGCGGCATTCGGATCGCTTCCACGCACACTTTTTATAAAGGCCGAAATGATGTCGTAATGCATTTCGCCGTTCTTGTCGTAGGTTGTGGTGGAGCCCAAAAGGGCCTTTTCCACACCTGCATTGTCTATGATTATCTTCTTGTTGCCATCAGTTTGGGCTTTAGACACTACCATTTCAAGGATGTTGAGCATCCTTCTGCCGTCTCCGCCGCTGTATCTGAAGAGCGCATCCTCTTCCTTAACCTGGACATCGAGCGTTTTCAGAAGGACATCCTGAGTTATCGCCCTATTGAGCAACTCCTTAAGGTCATCCACTCCAAGAGGTTTTAATACAAATACTTGGCATCGTGAGAGAAGCGGGGTGATAACCTCAAAACTCGGATTTTCCGTAGTGGCTCCGATAAGCACTAGGACGCCTTTTTCCACGCAGCCGAGGAGGGAATCTTGCTGAGCCTTGTTGAAACGATGGATTTCGTCTATGAAGAGAATAGGTGCCTTTCCGCCACCAAAAAGACTGTTCTGAGATGCCCTGTCGATGATTTCACGAACTTCCTTGACTCCGCTCGTGACTGCACTGAGAGTGTAGAATTCGCGACCTAAAGTGGCTGCAATGATTTCTGCAAGGGTGGTTTTTCCTACTCCGGGAGGTCCCCAAAGAATAAGGCTTGAGAGGTTTCCGCCGGCAATCATACTGCCCAGAAGGGCCTCAGGAGCCACAAGATGCTTCTGCCCGATATATTCATCGAGCGTTTTTGGTCTCAGCCTCTGGGGCAAGGGTGGAAGCATTGTTGCAGGCATCTTCTTGGCTATCTTGATACTACAAAGATAAGAAACTGTTTTGAAATGTTTGTAATAGATGCAAATATAGTTAAATTTGCATAGAAACTGTAAAGAAAAGTATGTTGAAACCTAAACCACGCCTTCTCATACTTATCCTTTTGCTGTCGCTTCATCTTCCCCTTGGAGCGCAGGAGAGGAGGGTGGGGGTGAACTCTATCGGCGTGGAAACGGCCTACAACCTCACTCTTTTCAATATTGATATACTCCCGAACAAGAATGAAAAGGATTTTTTCACGGTTTCATTGGGTGCGGATTTCACTTCAAGTTCTCCATCGACAGTTTTTCGTCACTATCCGGGTGTAAGAGCAGCTGTGTATTACCATTTTGCTCCGTTTGAGTGGATTTCCGCTTCAGGAAACCGCTATGGAGTGAATCTGGGGCCGGGAATCACTGTTGGTGCCTCCAGAAACAAAGATATCAGGCCTTTGTCGCCCTTCCTTGGCTTCGGTATGTCTGCCCAGTTCTTCTTCAACCACAAGCATTCTCCGCTTCAATTCACCATTGCCCTGAGGCCGATGTATGCGCTTTATTGGGATATTCAAGAAAAGAAGGGAGACGGGGGAGTTCCGCCGCCGCCTGTCATGAAGCCATTTACGAGGGGTATGTTGTGTTCTCTCTTTCCTACGATAAGTGTGTCCTATATCTTTCCTCAAAGAGGCTATTCATACGATCCATTTACCCTCAAAGACCCTGAATACAAGCGTCTCAGGCTGTGTTTTGAGTCAAGTATGATGGTGAATGTGATAAGTTCTTACCGTCGTCAGTACAAATGCCACGACGGATCAAAATACAGTGCTTCAGGGGTGGGAATGCACGGACAGCTGTCGAGAGAATTGCTGTTCTCAATCGGATGCAGGACAGGCAAGTATTCGATAGTTTCGCTGCTCAGTGGATATAACTTCAATGACGCCTCCAATTTTATACCTTTATATATAAGGGGAGTCTGGTCTTTCGGCAATCGCGAGAACAACCGCTTCGCCTACTCGCATTGCGCCTACATTCAGGGAGGATCTGAAATTGACTCACTCATAGACAAATTGCCGGATGTGAATTTGTCGGCGAGAATCGGCTATGGTATGAGGTTCGGAATCCCTGGACAACTCAGGGCAATCTTCAGCGTTTTTTATAATTTTCTCTACAATCATCCTTCATTTTACGACGATACTCTCATTACGAAGGTTGAAGTTTTACCTGAAAATATTTTCCTGAATTACCAATTGAATCACGGAATAGGTTTTGGCGTTACAATAGCTTTTTAGAAGGATTTTTCGAGCGGATTCTTTCTTATCACTTCCCTATATATGTGTTACACAATTTATATTATGTTAAGTTATATATGCGTAGAGATGCCCCTATTGCGGTTTTATAAAAAGTGCAGGAATAGAATTATAAAAAATGAATATTGTTCCCCAATCCACTTACTGACGAGGGAAAATTTTCTGAAAATTCTAAGAAGCTGTTTAAATTTAATTACAAAAATTCTTTATGTTCCTTTTTGGCATCTTTGAATTCTCTGCTCAGTCATATAGGCCACTGCTATACTCC
>JABUTT010000189.1 GCA_021443515.1 Bacteroidales bacterium | reverse complement strand
CATCGGCGCAGCGTTGAATCAGGCTTGCGATTCGGTGAACATTTGTGTCGGCGACTTTCATGAAAGGCCCCCAGTCAGGATAGTCGGATGGCTTGGGATTATGCTGAATCCATTTTCCGCTCGCATATTTTGCAAAATTTTCGCCCGGAAGGATGTTTTTATCTATTGCTTTAAGTATTTCGTAGTCAATCATAATGCAAAGTTACAGTTTTTCTCTATAGAAGTTGATGTTTTTTTTCTATCTTTGCTGCCACAAAGGCAGAGTTCTACTCCGATATCCTCTGCCTACGCAAGTGAAACAAAAAAACCAAAGGAAAATGTCTGAAATATCTACTATCCCTGCCCGAAAAGCAGTTATCTCGCTATCAGGCGGTCTCGACTCCACAATGCTGCTCGCCACCCTCCTCGCTGAAGGGAAGGAAGTTCGTTGCTATGCGTTTCAATATGGCCAAAAACACGCAGTGGAACTCCAAAAGGCTGAGGCAAATGTCGCATTTATGCGTTCAAAAGGCCTTCCAGTGAGTCTGCAGACAATAAACCTTGAAGATGTGTTTTCGGATTCGGCTTCAAGTCTTTGCAAGGGTGGAGATGCCATTCCGGAAGGCAGTTATGATGATGAGGGGATGAAGAGCACCGTTGTGGAGAACCGTAACATCATCTTCTCGTCCATAGTTTACGGCAAGGCTCTCGGCTGGGCGAACAAGACGGGGGAGAATGTTATCATCACTCTCGGTCTCCATCAGGGAGACCACACAATCTATCCCGACTGCACCGTTGAAAGCCAGACAATGGCACGCGAACTTTTCCGCATCTCCAACTGGGGCTCGGAGCGTGTGGACTATACCGCACCGTTCAACGACACCGACAAGGCAGGCGTTCTTTCCCGCGGACTTGAGGCTCTGCGCTCTCTCGGCTTCACTGCCCAGGATATCGATTTCGTGCTTTCACACACCCATACCTGCTACAATCCCGATGAGCAGGGTCGCAGTTGCGGAGTGTGCGGAAGTTGCAACGAAAGGAAGGAAGCCTTTGAAAAGAACCATATTTCAGACCCAATCATCTACCAGATATGCAGAAAATAACTCGTAGTGGCTCTTTTGATGCTGCCCACCGTATTATGAATGAAAGGGTGAAATGCTCAAACATTCACGGTCATACTTTCAATTTTGAACTTACATTTTCATTCAAGGAGGCTGATGCAATCGGCTATGCCCTTGATTTCAAGGAAATTAAGAGAGTTGCTTGCGCCTTCATCGACCAATACCTTGACCACGCAGTCATTCTCAATCCTCTCGATGAGGATTTTATCGCTCTCGCCACAAAAATCAGCTCGAGGCATTGGATAATGTCGCTTTCGGGTGGCGAATACTGCAACCCTACAGCAGAGCATATCTCAAAAGAGATTTTTCTCTGTGTGGCTCAACTTATGGACTCGGAAAATCTTCGTCTTGAAGAAGTCAAACTCTATGAAACCGCAAAATGTTCTGTCACGACTTCTGCGGAGGACATAACCGAGGCGGAAAGGAACAATTTTATGAAGATTCGTCGCGGCCTGCTCGATGAGTGGAAGGCGAGCGTGGGCGAATTTGAATATGACGACAGAAGGATATGATGGTTGGCAGGCTCATAGAATGGGGTCGTCCTCTTGATGCGAGTTGGGGCGTTGCGGACGCTTCGGCCTCTGCCTATCTCAATGTTGCTGAGTGCTTTTACGACACGATTCAGGGCGAAGGCGCTTCGTTGGGTGTTCCTGCGGCATTTTTGCGTCTTGGCGGTTGCCCTCTTGGCTGCAAGTTCTGCGACACCGAGAAGGTCTGGAAGCAGGCGGTAAAGGTATCGGTTGAGGCTTTGGTAGAGCATATTCTCTCTTGCGATATGGCAAAACGGCTTTCTGACGGACAACACCTCGTTGTGACCGGAGGCAGCCCTTTGCTTCAGCAGGATAGCCTGATTGTTCTTCTAAGCAGGCTTCGTAAGGCTATACCGAATCTTTATGTGGAAATCGAAAACGAATGCTCGATTGTACCTTCAAAAACGCTGTGCGCCCTTGTGAATCAGTGGAACAACTCTCCCAAACTCTCAAATTCGGGTGTCCCTAAGTCCAAACGCTACAATCCTCAGGCAATAAAGGCACTCGAGGGCGAAAATTGTTACTATAAGTTTGTGGTAAATGGCGAGAACGATTGGGACGAAATTCAGAGCGACTTTATCGCTACCGGGCTTGTAAAAAGACAACAGGTCATCCTTATGCCTATGGGCGGCACTTTTGAGGAATATGCCGCGAATCGAGAAAAAACAGTTGAACTTGCTATAGAACATGGCGTGCGTTACTCTCCAAGAGAGCATATCGCTATATGGAACGACAAAAAAGGAATATGAAAAAAATATACGATATAGAATCCGCTCCGGAGGGAAGGGCAAACGGAATTTCCCTCCAACTTGCTGCAAAACAGCAGCAGGAAGGTCTCGGCGCAACTCTCACCGAGGAAGAAAAGAACAAAATTATTGACAAGGCTGCAAAGGCTGTGGCAGATTTTCTTGACGCTCTCGGCGTTGATTGGAAGCATGACCCGAACTGCCGGGATACGCCTGTGAGGGTGGCTAAAAGTTATGTGAACGATTTTTGGAGAGGACGCTTCGAGCCTGCTCCCGAGATTACCACTTTTCCTAACGATGAAGCCTGCTACGATGGTATGGTCTTCGAAGGCGGAATCCCTGTCCAGAGTATGTGCAGTCATCATTTGTGCAATATCTCGGGCAAGGCCCACATCGCCTACATCCCCGGAACTCAGGGCAAGGTTATCGGTCTTTCTAAACTCAACCGCATTGTTGAGCATTTTAGTCGCAGGGCCACAATTCAGGAGGAATTGACGACTGCCATTCACGCTGCCGTAAGCAAGGTTTGTGAGGGTAATCAAGGCGTGGCAGTTATGATTGAAGGCACTCACGCCTGTGTGGCCTGCCGTGGAGTGAGACACGAAGGCTCGACTATGGTGACATCAAAGATTTCCGGCGACTTTATGAACGAAAGCCAGACAAGGGCAGAGTTCTACGCATTTGTAAACAGGATGAAAAAACAGAACGACTGATGGATTCGGAAGAACTCATTGTAAAAATCGCCTCTGCGCATCTCGGCCAGAGGGGGGGCTACAAGGATAGTTACGACCCGGGTCTTCTCGTCAGGATTCCGAGACGGATTAACCGTAGCTTATATGCTATTGACGACAATAATCCGGGCTTTTACGGCTGTGATGTGTGGAATTGCTACGAGGTTTCTGCACTCACCGAGAAAGGTCTTCCAGTGGCTTGTATGGCTAAAATCATACTTCCCGCTCTTTCAACTTATCACGTTGAGAGCAAGTCACTTAAACTCTATCTCAATTCGTTCAACATGACTCGTATGGGCAAGGATAGGGGAGAGTGCCTGTCGCTTATGGAGCAGAAAATTGCCTCCGACCTTTCGGCTCTGCTGGAATGTGAGGTCAAGGTTCGCCTGTTTACATCTGCTCAAGTTGCTAAAACGCTGTCGGAGAATAGTCTTGAGGGGTACAAGGATATACTTGATTTCATTCCTCAGTCGCGACTCGATGCCATGGAGTTTAACGATTATAGTTCAAATCCCGGATTGATAGAGTGTATTACTGCTCCCAAGGCCTCATTCTCTGTTGCGAAAGATGATAGTTATGAGACCGCTGTGAGTGCGTTTAGTTGTCACGCCGGGGAGATTTCTAATGCTAACCAGACAGTAATCAAATTCAAAAGCGACCTTCTTCGAAGCAATTGCCGTGTAACTCACCAACCCGATTGGGGAACTGTCTATGTTTCAATGGTTTGCCGTGACGGATGCCCTGTGCCGACCTATGAATCACTGCTTCGCTACATAGTGAGCCATCGCTCCGTTTTTCATTTCCATGAAGAGATTTGCGAAATGATATACAAGCATCTTCTCGACATTTGTGAGCCTCAGGAACTGATGGTTGCCTGCTGCTACACTCGCAGGGGAGGCATCGACATAAACCCTGTCAGAGTCTCTTCGAGGGACCTTATTCCTACCGAATTTTCTTCTCCGAACATCCTTCTTTCCAAGACCTACAGGCAGTAATTTTTCATCTTTTTGGACGTCGGTGATTTGTCTTTTCGGCTTCTTTGCCAAGAAAAATTTGCAGTTTCAAAAATTTTGCTTACCTTTGTAGTCCAATATCGCGAGGTAGAGCAGTTGGTAGCTCGTCGGGCTCATAACCCGGAGGCCGGAGGTTCGAGTCCTTCCCTCGCTACTAAATTTATCGGAGACTGTTTTCAGCCTCCGATTTTTTGTAAATTCTTGTTCTTTTTTGAAAATAATTCAAATGTTTTCTTAGAAGCTGTTTAAGTTTCAAATGTTTTCTTAACTTAGCGGACGGAAATTATCGGGTGCAGATGAAAGCGAAGAGGACAGATTTTTGTTTTAGGTTGAGCATGGCGCTCCTTGTGCTTATGCTTGCTTGTTGCAAGCCTGCACCAGAACCTTCCGGACCGCCGAATGAGCCCGAGACTCCTGAACAGCCTGTTGAGCCATCAGAGCCAGTTGAGCCAACGGAGCCTTCTGTGCCGGGAGAACCAACGGACCCTTCTGAGCCGAGCGAGCCATCTGAGCCAACAGACCCATCGGAACCGGATGTTCCGGACGAATCTGTCATCTATAATGTGCAGTTTGGCGCTATCAGCATAGGTCGTGTATCGTCAACTTC
Organism: Bacteroidales bacterium; assembly: GCA_021443515.1. Classification (GTDB taxonomy): domain Bacteria; phylum Bacteroidota; class Bacteroidia; order Bacteroidales; family UBA932; genus Cryptobacteroides. The sequence goes on along the minus strand of JABUTT010000189.1, from coordinate 1,616 downwards.
TGTGCAATGCAAATGCTTGCTGCTTAGCGATGACGGCGCATCAATTTCAGAATTGGGCGTGTGTTATGCCCAAACAGAGAATCCTGTGGTCACTGATAACAAGGTTGTCGCGTCACCTGTTGAAGGAGGCTATTTCATCTGCGAATTGGCCGATTTGAAGGCGAATACCGAGTATTATATTCGTGCATACGCAATTGTTGGGAGTGATGTCTTTTACAGCAGTCAGTCATCTTGCAGGACATTATATGGTGATTTGCTGATTCGTACTTTGGAGGTGACTGACATCGGAGAAACATCGGCGGAGAGTGGCGGCGAAATTACCGACGACGGAGGATATGAAATCGTTGAATGGGGCGTTTGCTATAATCAAAACTCAAAACCGACAGTTACATCCGACACAAAGGTTGTTGCATCTCCGGGTGGTGCAGGAACTTTCACTTGCGAGTTGACAAATTTGTCACCGGGTAAGAGGCATGTTGTTCGTGCATACGCAATAACAAACACGGCTAAAGTCATATATGGTCAGGATGAGAGTTTCTCTGCACGTCCTGCGGGTTCTACGCCAAAGGATTACATAGAAAAAGGTCAAAATATCGGCAAATCAATCCCGGTTAAAGGCAAATGGGACGGCACGAATGAAACTTATCTCCATTGGGCGCCTGTAAATTGCGGCTATGAAGAGGTCGGAGACATTGCCACCCCAAGAGATCATCGTACAGGTATGTTCTACCAATGGGGTTATGGCTCGGGTTTACAGGGGGGAGCAGCATGTGCCGGCTATTGGGACGAAATATATCATACTCAGATAAAATGGCCATCGTCATTATCATATTCCTCAACAGATAAATGGAATGAAAATCGTGGGCCTTGTCCTGAAGGATGGCGTTTGCCAACTCGCAATGAATTTGAAGTCCTGAGTAGTAGAAATAACGGTACATCAAGTTGGATGGTACTGAGGATCTATGCCGGAAATTATGGATATCGCGGGGCGGAATTCTTTGGCGCCAATGAAGATATGACTGCTGGTAAGGGTGTCTTTTTCCCGGCTGTGGGTGATATGTTTTATGGCGAATCTATGCTTTGGAATTATGGAAACGATGCAGGATATTATTGGTCGTCTTCACTGAGCACTGGGCATTTAGCTTATGGATTATATTTCTTCGAAATGGATGTGAAAGGTATGGGAGTAGCAGTATCTGCATGCCCTTACGGAAAATCTGTCCGCTGCGTCGCCGAATAGTCGTCGGTTTTTTAGATTTGAACTATGGTGGTGATTTTCGTCCGAATTCGCTGCTCACTCGTTGCCGTAGAAGCGGCCTGCAGTCTTCTCCGGGGACCGTGTCCACCCTCGGACCGTTAGAGGGAGGGGCCCGCAAGCGTAGCGCAGTGGGAGGGATGTAGCGGAGAGGAAGTCCTCCGGAGGAGAGCTGCCAACAAAACTTGGAGGTAACTAAGAAGAGAGTTCGTCAGCTCGTAGGCTCGGACTATTTTGGGCGATTCTTTGACGAGCCTCCCTACAAAAGTGGCGTTTATGGATGTTTGGGTCTTGGTCTCGCACGGAAACACGGGGTTTTGGTGCGAGATGAGTTTGCGATGTGCCATAGAGGGGCCTGCAG
>JABUTT010000201.1 GCA_021443515.1 Bacteroidales bacterium | reverse complement strand
GCGAGGAATGGCATATCCTCTTCACGGACAACCTTTGCTACGATACCCTTGTTACCGTGACGACCTGCAAGTTTATCACCTACGCAGATTTTACGCTTCTTGGCAACATATACCTTTGCGAGCTGCATTACACCGTTTCCGAGTTCATCTCCAATTTTAATCTTGTCAATCTGACGCTTGTAAGATGTTGCAAGTGTGCGCGATGCAAGCATAAAGTTGTTGATGGTATCCTTGATATTGTCGTTGATAACCTTGTCGGCTGTCCAACGTGAAGTCGAGATAGTCGAGTAATCAACTGCTGAAAGGACCTCCTTAGTGTAATTCTTATTCTTTCCTATAATGTCACTGCCATAGACATCAGGAACACCTACGCTCTTCTTTCCTTCGAGGAAGAACATAAGTTTGTCGATGAGTTTAGCACGAAGAGATGCCTGTGCTGCAGCGGCCTCAGTCTCGAGTTTTTCAATTCTTGCCTTCTGCTCTGCCTTTGCACCACGGCTGTTATCCTTGACTGCCTTTGAATAAAGGGCTGTAGCGATGATTGTACCGTTGAGTGAAGGATTTGCCTTGAGAGATGCATCCTTAACCTCACCTGCCTTGTCACCAAAGATGGCGCGGAGAAGTTTCTCCTCAGGAGATGGGTCGCTTTCGCCCTTAGGTGTAGTCTTACCTACGAGAATATCGCCCGGTTCAACGTGCGCGCCTATGCGGATAATACCTCTTTCATCAAGGTCCTTGGTTGCATCCTCGCTGACATTAGGAATATCGGAGGTAAGAAGTTCCATACCGCGTTTTGTCTCACGAACCTCAGTGAGGAATTCTTCAACGTGAACACTGGTAAGGATGTCCCACTTAACCATCTTCTCTGAAAGCACGATAGCATCCTCATAGTTGTAACCCTTCCAAGGCATGAATGCAACCTTGAGGTTACGACCGAGGGCAAGTTCACCTGACTGAGTTGAATAACCCTCTGTGAGAATCTGTCCCGGCTTAACTTTCTCGCCCTTGCGAACGATAGGTTTGAGAAGAACGGTAGTATTCTGGTTTGTACGACGGAAGATAGGCATCTTATAGACAGTCACCTCAGGCTCGAAAGTAATATGCTTTTCGGTTTCGGTGCGGTCATAACGGATGTGAATTTCGTTTGCATCAACATATTCCACAACTCCAGTGCCGGTAGCAGTGTACTGTGTACGAGAGTCTGTGCAGACGCGAGCTTCAAGACCTGTTCCAACGATAGGAGATTCAGGATTGAGAAGCGGAACTGCCTGACGCATCATGTTCGCACCCATGAGGGCACGGTGTGCATCGTCGTGCTCAAGGAATGGAATGAGGGAAGCGGCCACAGATGCAATCTGGTTAGGAGCAACGTCCATATAGTCAACATCTGTCGGAGATACCACAGGGAAGTCGGCACCTTCGCGGCACTGAACCCTCTCCTCGAGGATTTTGCCATCCTTGTCAAGTTTAACCTTGGCAAGAGATACCTTGTAACTCTCCTCGTTCTCTGCTGTCATATATTCCCATCCTTCATCCGAAAGGTCTACCTTTCCTTCGGTCACCTTGCGGTAAGGAGTCTCAATGAAGCCGAGGTCGTCGATACGTGCATAGACGCAGAGTGACGAAATAAGACCGATATTAGGTCCCTCAGGAGACTCGATAGGGCAAAGACGGCCATAGTGAGTGTAGTGTACGTCTCGAACCTCGAAACCTGCCCTGTCTCTTGAAAGACCGCCTGGACCGAGGGCTGAAAGACGCCTCTTATGGGTAATCTCCGCAAGCGGGTTGGTCTGATCCATAAACTGGCTGAGCTGGCTCGTGCCAAAGAATGAATTGATTACGCTTGAGAGAGTCTTGGCATTGATAAGGTCAGTTGGTGAGAACTGCTCAGAATCGCGGACGTTCATCCTCTCGCGGATTGTACGCGCCATTCTTGCAAGTCCCACATTGAACTGGTTTGCAAGCTGCTCGCCCACTGTTCTCACACGACGGTTGCTGAGGTGGTCAATATCATCGACAGTAGCCTTGGCATTGATGAGTTGGACGAGATACTTGATAATCTCAACGATATCTGTATTGGTGAGCACCCTTGTAGTATCAGGAACATCGAGACCAAGCTTGTTGTTCAAACGATAACGGCCTACGATACCCAAATCGTACCTCTTCTCGGAGAAGAAGAGTTTGTCGATGACATCCTTTGCAGTGTTGTCATCAGGTGGCTCACTGTTACGAAGCTGTTTGTAAATGTATGTAATTGCGTCAAGATCCGTGTTGGTAGTATCCTTAAGAAGGGTATTGTAGATGATTGTGTACTCTGATGAGTTGCTTTCATCTTTCTGAAGAAGGATTGTAGAAAGATCCTGAACATCCTTCAATGTTTCAATAACCTCTTCTGTGAGAACTTCGCCTCTTTCTACGACAGACTCGTGACGTGAAATAGGAATAACCTCTCCCGTGTCCTCATCTACGAAGTCCTCTTCCCAACTTCTAAGAACTCGGGCAGCGAACTTGCGGCCGATATTAGCCTTAAGATTCTCTTCGGTAACCTCTACCTCGTCGGCAAGGTCATACAGATTTATGATATCTTTGTCACTGCCGTAACCGATGGCGCGGAGAAGCGTGGTGACAGGTAATTTCTTTTTACGATCAATGTATGCGTACATGACATTGTTGATGTCTGTCGCAAACTCAATCCACGATCCCTTGAATGGGATAATGCGGGCAGAATAGAGTTTTGTGCCGTTGGCATGCATGCTCTGGCCGAAGAATACGCCTGGAGAACGATGGAGCTGACTTACGATGATACGCTCGGAACCATTGATTACAAAGGTTCCCTGAGGTGTCATGTAAGGGATATTGCCAAGGTAAACATCTGACGTCTTTTCTTCAAAATCCTCGTGCTCAGAATCGCTACATGAAAGTCTCAGCCTTGCTTTGAGAGAGATGCTGTAGGTAAGACCTCTCTGAAGACACTCCTCGATCGAATACTGTGGCGGATCGATGAAGTAATCCATAAATTCAAGCTTGTAGCTGTTCCTCGTATCCTCAATAGGGAAAGTCTCCTGGAAAACCCTGTAAAGACCTTCGTCCTTACGGTTCTCCTGAGGTGTTTCAAGCTGGAAGAAGTCTTTGAAACTCTTGAGCTGAACCTCGATGAGATCAGGATACTCGAGGAGTATTTTTGACGATGCGAATGAAATACGCTCTTTTTTGAATTTTTTTGACATTTTTGTCGCTAAAGATGAAAAGTATTTTTTAAGACAAAAAGGTTTAGAGCCTATTGGCGGCTCTAAACCTGGGTTTTCCCTCGTTTAGGCGGGAAGGAGGAAGTTATTTAACCTCAACCTCAGCACCTGCCTCTTCGAGAGCAGCTTTGATCTGTTCAGCTTCTGCCTTAGAGACTTTCTCTTTGATGATTGCGTCTGGAGCCTTGTCTGTAAGGTCTTTAGCTTCCTTAAGACCGAGGCCTGTAAGTTCCTTAACAGCCTTTACAACGCCAAGTTTTGCCTGGCCAGCTGATTTAAGGATTACAGTGAATTCAGTCTGCTCAGCAGCAGCGGCAGCGCCACCTTCTGCAGGAGCGGCTGCAGCAACAGCTACAGGAGCAGCGGCTGGTTCAATACCATACTCTTCTTTGAGAACTTTAGCGAGTTCCTGAACGTCTTTTACAGTAAGATTAACGAGTTCTTCTGCAATTGCTTTAATGTCTGCCATAATGTTTATAATTTAAAAAGTTTGTAAATAATTTATTTTCAGAGATTTATTCACCCTTCTCTTCAAGGGTCTTAAGCACACCTGCGACTGTTGAACCTGCGCTCTGGAGAGCAGAGATAACGTTTGCGGCAGGAGCCTGGAGAGATGCGACAATCTGACCAATGAGTTCTTCTTTGCTCTTGATGTTGCAGAGAGCGTCGAGAGTCTGAGAGCCTACGAATGCGCACTCCTGTACGTATGCACCCTTGAGGGCAGGTTTCTCTGCACCGGCCTTCTGCAATTTCTTGATGAGTTTTGCAGGAGAGTTAGGAGAAACTGTGTACATGATGGCGCTTGGGCCTTCGAGAATTGGAAGGATTGCCTTGATTTCGTCATTCTCACTTTCTTTGAGAACGTGAGCGAAAAGCGTATTCTTGACTACGCTGAGTTTGATGCCTGCCTCGAAGCATGCACGGCGGAGATCCGCTGATTTTTCTGCGTCGAGACCTGCAATGTCCACAATGTAGAAGTTAGGAGTCTCAGCGAGCTGTGCCTTAATGTCAGCTATTACTTGAATTTTTTGTTCTTTAGTCATAATTCAGATAATTATTTTTCAGCAGCGCCGATTGTTTTAATATCTACACTTACACCTGGACTCATAGTTGTACAAAGTGATACGCTGATCATATATGTACCTTTGAGAGTTGCAGGTTTGAGTTTTACGATTGTGTCGAGGACAGCGGCAGCGTTCTGACGAATCTGTTCTGCCGAGAATGAAGCCTTGCCGATTGCTGTGTGGATGATACCGGTCTTGTCAACTTTGAAGTCAATTTTACCAGCCTTTACATCTTTCACTGCGTCAGCAATGTTCATTGTAACTGTTCCGGTCTTAGGGTTAGGCATGAGTCCACGAGGGCCGAGGATACGACCAATCACACCGACTTTAGCCATCACTGAAGGAGTACAGATGATGACATCAACATCTGTCCAACCACCTTTAATCTGCTCGATATAGTTGTCGAGACCTACGTAGTCAGCGCCTGCTGCTGTAGCTTCGCTTTCTTTGTCAGGAGTACAAAGTACGAGAACCTTCTTCTCTTTACCTGTTCCGTTAGGAAGAGTAACGACGCCACGAACCATCTGGTTAGCCTTACGAGGGTCAACACCGAGGTTAACGTGAAGTTCAACAGAAGAGTCGAACTTGGTGTAAGTTATCTTCTTAACAACTTCGCAAGCTTCTGTGAGGCTGTACTGCTTTGCAGGCTCGTAAAGTGCGAGGGCTGCTTTCTGGTTTTTTGTCAATTTGCTCATAATGCTCTTGAAGTTTAAAGGTTCTCAGGCATTGCGCCTTCTACTTTGATACCAAGGCTTCTTGCTGTACCTGCAACCATTGACATGGCTGACTTGAGGGTAAAGCAGTTGAGGTCCGGCATTTTGTTCTGTGCAATTTCTTTCACCTGGTCCCAAGTGATGGTACCAACTTTCTTACGGTTAGGCTCAGCTGAACCTCTCTCCACATGAGCTGCCTCTTTTACAGAAATTGCTACAGGTGGCTGTTTAACCTGGAAAGAGAAAGACTTGTCTGAGTAAACGGTGATTACTACAGGGAGCACCTTACCGCCCTTGTCGGCTGTAGCAGCATTGAACTGCTTGCAAAAGTCCATGATGTTAAGGCCTTTTGAACCGAGTGCAGGACCGATAGGAGGTGCAGGGTTAGCTGCTCCAGCTTTAATCTGGAGTTTGATAAACCCGGTAATTTCTTTTGCCATTGTTTATAAAATTATTCTTTTGTTACTTGAGTAAAATTGAGTTCGAGCAATGTCTTTCTTCCGAAAATCATTACCGCTACCTTAAGTTTGTTTCTATCCTCGACGATTTCTTCAACGATACCCTTGAATCCGCTGAAAGGTCCGTCAGTCACTTCAACTGCATCGCCCCTGAAGAAGTCCACAATAGTCTGGCCACCAACGGTGATGCTCTCATCCTGGGTGCCAAGAATTCTTGCAATCTCGCTTTCATGGACCGTACCCGGTACCTTGTCGCCCGACTTGTCTCCCTTCTTTTCAGTAAGGAAGCCGGCAACATTAGGTATCTCGTTGCGGATCATATTCTCAATCATTGGAGTGAGGCAGGCATGAATATAGATGTAACCAGGATATAACAAACGATCCTTGGCTACTCTCTTGCCGTCGACAAACTGATAGACCTTTTCAGTAGGTACAAGTACCTGATCTACATAATCTTGAAGTTTGAACTTCTCGATTTCCTTGTCGATATATTCCTTGGCCTTCTTCTCTTTACCACCAACGGCTCTGAGAACATACCATTTCTTCGCATTCTCGCTCATAACTACTATCCTTTTAGAGAGTGTAGATAAAAGACATTAAATTCTGGAATGCGAAATCAATCACGAAAATTACCAGCGCAAGGATTACCGATGTCACGAGGACAACGATGCTCGAAGACTGGAGTTTATCCCATGTTGGCCACGTTACCTTCTTGGTAAGTTCAACAAAGGATTCCTTAATGTAGTTTACAAATTTACTCATCTTTACATTTAATGTAGATTCTGCGGTTGGAAGCGTTTGCAGGACCTATTTAAACATTATCAAATCGTAACCTTTGATATTTTGCAGGGGAAGCAGGATTCGAACCCACATCGACGGTTTTGGAGACCGCTGAACTA
>JABUTT010000017.1 GCA_021443515.1 Bacteroidales bacterium | reverse complement strand
CGGTCAAAAGCAAAGAATTTCTCCATTGTGTGGTGGACAATGGCCTTGCCGCCAATCTCGAGGAACTGCTTTGGAAGAGGACTTCCCAAACGAATTCCGCTGCCTGCGGCAACTATAATTACATATTTGCTGTTTTCCATCAATTATTTTTTGCAAAAATAAGAAAAAAGTGTGTAAATTTGTTGGTAATAAAGTTCTAAACCAAAACAAAGAATAAATGAGTCTCGGATTATTTTCACAAGATCTCGCCATTGACCTCGGCACAGCGAACACGGTCATTCTGATAAACGACAAGGTCGTTCTCGACCAGCCAAGTATAGTTGCAATCGACAACAAGAGCAACAAACCCATTGCTATTGGACAGGAAGCGAAGGTTATGCACGAGAAAGTGAATCCGACAATAAAGACAGTCCGTCCTCTGAAAGACGGTGTGATTGCAGACTTTACCGCAGCGGAAATGATGATTCGCGGCTTTATAGAGCGTGCCGGCGGAAAGCGCCATTTTCTCTTTTCTCCAAACTACAGAATAGTCATAGGCATACCTTCGGGTTCGACTGAGGTTGAAATCCGTGCGGTCCGCGATTCTTCGGAAGCGGCCGGAGCCAAGTCGGTTTATATGATACACGAACCTATGGCTGCGGCCCTCGGTATCGGTCTGGATGTTGAGGCTCCGAAAGGCAATATGGTAATTGACATCGGTGGAGGTACAGCCGAGATAGCTGTCATCTCTCTCGGAGGCATCGTGCTTCAAGAAAGTATCAAGGTTGCAGGAGATGTCTTTAATGCGGATATTCAGAATTATCTCAAGCAGCAGTACAACATCCGTGTGGGTGAAAGTACGGCAGAAAAGATAAAAATTGCAGTGGGCAGCGTGCTTCCGCAACTCGATGAAGAGCCGGAACCATATCCTGTCACAAGCCAGAATCTCGTAACTTCACGCCCTATCACAGTAAAGGTAACATATCAGGAGGTTGCAATGTGTCTGGACAAGAGCATAGCCCGCATTGAGTCTTCAATTATCCACATTCTTGAACAGACTCCTCCGGAGCTCTACTCCGACATTGTTGAGACCGGAATCTATCTCAGCGGTGGAGGAGCCCTTCTCAGAGGTCTTGCAAAACGCCTCTCAGACACTCTCAACATACCTTTCCACGTTGCGGATGACCCTCTTCACGCAGTGGCGAGAGGAACTTGTCACGCTCTCAAGAATCTTGAGAGATATAACTTCCTTATCAGATAGCAACTGTGGCTATCAGGAATACAGCCACCCGTATTGTTGTTAGTCTTGTAACCTTTGTTGCTCTCGAAGCCGTAAGCCTGGTTCTGATTAGCAACGCCTCTTCAGCACATAATCTGTTTTTCTCGAGATGGGCTACGTCTGTCTCGGCGGCTTTCTATCGTATGGCTTACAATGTTTCGTCATACTTCAGCCTGAGAAAAACAAACGAGGAATTGAACGAACTGAATTTTGAACTTTTCCGGAGAATGGCAGTCCAGAACACTTCTGCAGATAGTTTTACTCCCGACTCAGAACATTCGTTTCAATATCAAAAAGCAAAGGTAATAGGAGCAAAATACGGGTCTCTCCACAACTATTTTATCTTGAACAAAGGCCTTAGGGATGGAGTCACTCAGAATTGCGGAGTCATCACGGGCTCGGGTGTAATAGGTGTGGTTCAGGCTGTCGGTGCAAATGTGTGCTATGTCGAAAGTTTTCAAAACTTTGAGATGTCGGTGTCGGTGAAAGTCGGCAGGGATGGTGTAACCGGACCATTGGTCTGGGATGGCAGAAGTTCCCACAGGGCGGTTATGCACGACATTCCGATTCATTATGCTTTCGAGAAAGGCGATACGGTCTATACCAGCGGTTATTCTTCCATCTTTCCGGGAGACATTCCTCTCGGCACAGTGGTCTCCTCAACTGAGGAAATGGGAACTTCCGCCACTTTGAAAATTTCTCTTTTCGAGGATTTTCGCACACTCAACTATGTGATTATATGCAAGAGTTCATACTTTTATGAAATCAAAAAACTTGTAGAGGAAAATGCGGAATAGGACATTCATAGTAGTCATCTTTGTCTTGTTGCAGATTGTCGTCTGCAAATACCTTGGCTTTTCTCCTTTTGTTACGATAAGCCTTCTTCCCGCTCTTGTGCTTTTCTCCAATGAGAGGACCTCTGCACCGGTTTTGATGATTTCGGCCTTTGCAATGGGAATGTTTGTTGACCTCTTTGGAGAAGGCTTGATTGGACTTAATGCTTCCTGCCTTGTTTTTCTTGCCTTTTTCAGGAGATTGATTGCTCTCAATGTTCTCGGTAAGATGTATATTCCGGAGAAAGGGTTCATTAAATACGAATCGGTTCCGACTTTAAGACTGTTCCTTGCAATCCTATCGGCAGAAATGACCTTCTTCGTTCCGTATTTTATTTTGGACGGATGCACCACGGTCGGGGCTCTTATCAGCATAGAACGCCTTCTCATAGCTCTTGTCATTAACCTTCCTGTCTGCTACTATGTCGGCAGGGCAATATCTGACTGATGAACAGAAGGGCGATAAAACTCATAGCCGGTCTTCTTTTGGTTGCCCTCATCTATGTGGGTCGTCTCGCCTATATCCAGATTTTCAATCAGGACTTTACCACCCTCAGTCAGCACAATTCCCTGACTTATGTGGATATTCAGCCTCCGAGAGGTTTGATATATGACCGTAACGGAAACATCCTTGTTGACAATAAGTTTTCCTACGACCTTATGGCAACCCCGAAAGACATAGGAAAATTTGACACCACCCTTTTCTGTTCTTTGCTTGGGGTCGAAAGGGAAGCAGTGGAAAAGAAACTTGAAGAGTTCCGCCGCAACAGAAGGAGAATCGGCTATCAGACCGTGGTCATGTTCAAGAACATACCGGTTGAAAGTTATTCCCGCTTTCACGAATTGAGATGGAATTTTCAAGGTTTTTCCCTCAGGGTAAATACTATGAGAAAATATCCTTACAATGCCGGTGGTGCGCTTTTGGGCTATATTTCCGAGGTTTCAGCTTCCGATTTGAAGTCACATCCCGATTATAAGCAGGGCTCAATGATAGGCAAGACAGGAATAGAGGCCGTAAGGGATGAGGAATTGCGTGGAAAGGTGGGATATTCCATTTATCTCAGAGACTCGAAAAACAAGCTCATAGGGAGTTACGAGGAAGGGAAAAAGGATCTTCCAGCCGTTCCCGGAAAGGATATAGTCACAACGATAGACGCCTACCTTCAGAATTATGCTCAGGAACTGATGAAGAATAAGCGAGGCTCACTTGTGGCGATAGAGCCGTCAACGGGAGAAATTCTGACCCTCGTCTCATCGCCTACAATAAGTGTGGATGACCTCGCAAACATAGGTCAGGTCTATAGTAGTCTTCTTGCGGATGTGAACCGGCCGATGTTCAACAGGGCTGTGCAGGCATCCTATCCTCCGGGTAGCGTATTCAAGACAGTCAACGGCCTTATAGGGCTTCAGGAAGGTGTGGTTACTCCTTCGACAAGGTATCCCTGCCACAAGGGTTACAATTATTCAAGGACTGCGAAACTCGGTTGCCACGAACACCGCTCCCCTCTTGATTTTGAGGAAGCGATAATGATGAGTTGCAATGCCTATTTCTGCTATGTCTATAAAGATTTGATAGAAAATTCTCCATACGGAAACTCACGCGCAGGCTTTGACAAGTGGAGAGAATATGTGATGTCTTTTGGCTTCGGCAGTCCTCTTGGTTCGGATTTTCCATACGAACTTGGAGGAAACATCCCTTCAGGAGATTATTTCGATAGAATATATGGAGTGGGTTCCTGGAGAAGTTCAAACATCATCTCCCTTTCAATCGGTCAGGGAGAAATCGGTTGCACTCCTCTTCATCTTGCCAATCTTTGTGCAACCATAGCCAACAGGGGACATTACATCATACCACACATTGTAAAGGACTCTCCAAACATAAGGATAGACGACCGTTATAGGGAGAAACACTACACTATGATTGAGGAACGTTATTTCGATTATGTGGTGGAAGGAATGTCTATGGCCGTGAATTCTGGTTATGGTTCTGGCGCTACAGCTCCTGTTGCTGCGGTTCCGGGACTGGAAATATGTGGAAAGACCGGTACTGCCGAGAATCCTCACGGTGCGGAACATTCCGTATTCATGTGCTTTGCCCCTCGTGAAAATCCGAAAATAGCCGTCATCGCCTATATAGAAAATGGTGGCTTTGGTGCATCTGTGGCCGCTCCAATAGCTTCTCTCGTGGTGGAAAAATATCTCAATGGAGAAATTTCGGATGGTCGCAAATGGTTGGAAAACAATATGTTGAATCTTTCTTTTATGGAACGTTATGGATCTGTCAACTAATTCGGTTCGTAAGGAAGGATTCGACAAGGTAATCCTCATCCTTTATCTTTTGATTGTGACCTTCGGAATAATGAACATCTATTCTTCCGAACACAGTATCACCGAGCCATTCAATCTTACAATGTCGATGAGGACTGTAAAACAACTTATATGGTTGGGAATAAGTCTTTTTGTGGGCATAGCCATAGTCTTTGTCGTCAGTGCGAAATTGTTTGAGACATATTCCCCGGTAATTTATCTTTTTACGGAATTCCTTCTCATCGCAGTCATATTTCTCGGGGTGGAAATCAAGGGTTCACATTCCTGGTTCGCCTTAGGCCCGGTAAGATTTCAGCCCGCCGAACTTGCGAAGATAGCCACGAGCCTATACCTTGCCGCAATTATGTCCTACCCGACATTCTCTCTCCACAAGTGGAAGGACTTTATCACCGCCGCGATAATAGTGTTGCTCCCTATGGCTACCATATTGCTGGAGAATGAAACAGGTTCCAGCCTTGTGTTTGCAAGCCTTGTGTTTGTATTTTACAGGGAAGGACTCAGCGGATGGCTGCTTGTAGCCCTGGGTGCATTCATACTATTCTTCATTCTCTCTCTCATCCTGCCTCTGTGGGTAGCGGTCGTCATCCTCGCTTCTCTGCTGCTTGTCCTTTTCGCGTTCACGATTAAAAAGGTCACAAAGCGCAGAAGACTCAGGTTTATGACTACTCTCGGTGCCATTTTCCTTGCGGGTACGGCCTATATCTATTCTGTAAACTACATTTTCAATAATATACTTTTAGACCACCAGCGCAAGAGGATAGCAGTGCTTCTCGGCATTATGGAAGACCCTTTGGGTATAGGCTACAATGTTACTCAAAGCATGATTGCAATAGGCTCTGGAGGCTTTATTGGAAAGGGCTATCTCAACGGTACGCAGAACATTCTCGGCTTTGTTCCCGAGCAGAGTACCGACTTTATTTTCTGCACGGTAGGAGAAGAATGGGGTTTCATAGGCTGTCTGTTCCTCCTGGGACTATATATAGCCTTGATACTGAGAATCATTCTGGTATCGGAGCGAGCCAAGACGGCTTTTTGCAGAATATACGGCTATTGTCTTGCGTGCATCATCTTTTTCCACGTCATAGTGAATATAGGTATGACCATAGGTCTTATGCCTGTCATCGGCATTCCTCTGCCTTTCTTTAGTTATGGGGGCAGTTCCCTTCTCGGATTTACTACGATGCTGATGATATTTCTCGCAATTCTTCGCAGCGAGAAGCGTTAAGAAGAGACCTTCTTTAGAGTGTGAACCTCAAACCTGCGTCAAAGCCCATTGAGAACGGCTGGCGTGAACGTATGGATACAGGTTGTGTTTCGTTTGTAAAGAAGTATTTGACGGCAGGATCGATGAAGAAGTTCATAGGGCCCACAATCTTGAATTCGACGCCCAAACCTGCTTGCACGCTCATCTGCACTCCTGCAATTTTTTCTGTGTGGTTGAGGCCTGCAGGGGCTGTGTAACGATTTGAAATACCCTTTTCGATAGTGCCTCCCGCATAGACATAGAAAGAAACCCTGTGGTTTGAGATTATGTCAAAATAAACATTGAGAGGAATACCTAAATAGATGATGCGGTTGGTTACATTTGTGTATTCCGTAATAGAGCCGTTTATGTAGTGGTTGGCTTTGTCGTATCGTGTGGTAAGAATGCTGCAGTCAAGTCCGCTGGCAATACTCCATCTTTTTGCAAAAGGGATTCTGACGCCGATACCGAAGGTCAGAGGAATGGAATAACGGGCTTCGCTGTCGGGCGTAACGTAGTTCTTGTCGGCTTGTTGGAAGTCAATGGCGCTTGTGTGCAGTTTGCTTCTCGTTAGTTTTGAAATTACGTTGTTGCTTTCAATGTTTCCGAGGGCAGTCAGTTGGAGACCTCCGACTTTATGTTGCTCTTTAAGGGCAGAACCCTCATAGAAGTTCTCGGTTTCCTTAATCTCAAATGAAGGCATGGCTGCCACAGTCTCTGTCTGCTCTGTGCCTGAGGCTTCGTTAGGGACTGTCGTCTC
>JABUTT010000175.1 GCA_021443515.1 Bacteroidales bacterium | reverse complement strand
AACCCTCTTGGCGTGCCTTCACGTATGAACCTCGGTCAGATTTACGAAACCGTTCTCGGATGGGCAGGTGATGAACTTGGTCTCAAGTTCGCAACTCCTATCTTCGACGGTGCAACAATCGACAGCATTTGCGACTATACCGATAAGGCAGGTGTGCCTCGCTATGGTAAGACTTATCTCCGTGACGGCGGTACAGGTGATTGGTTCGACCAGCCTGCTACAGTTGGTGTTATCTATATGATTAAACTCGGCCACATGGTTGACGACAAGATGCACGCTCGTTCAATCGGTCCTTACTCTCTCATCACTCAGCAGCCTCTCGGCGGTAAAGCACAGTTCGGTGGTCAGCGTTTCGGAGAAATGGAGGTTTGGGCACTTGAAGCATACGGCGCATCCAACACTCTTCAGGAAATTCTTACTGTCAAGAGTGATGATGTCAATGGCCGCAGCAAGACTTACGAAGCCATTGTCAAGGGTGACATTATGCCAACCCCGGGTATTCCGGAGTCTCTTAACGTACTTCTCCACGAACTTCGTGGCTTAGGTCTTAAAGTAACTCTCGATTAAACTAAAAAGCTATGTCCAATTATACAAATAATAAAGACTCAAAAAGCAAAAGCAATTTCGACAGGATAAGCATTTCACTTGCTTCTCCTGAGGATATCAAGCAGCGTTCTTTTGGAGAGGTACTTAAGCCTGAAACCGTAAACTACCGCACCTACAAGCCTGAGGCAGATGGTCTTTTCTGTGAAAAGATTTTCGGTCCTACAAAGGATTATGAGTGCCATTGCGGTAAGTACAAGCATATTAAGTACCGTGGTATCATCTGCGACCGTTGTAAGGTCGAGGTAACTGAGAAGAAAGTTCGTCGTGAGAGAATGGGTCATATCGAACTCACTGTTCCTGTGGCACATATCTGGTATTTCAGAAGTGCTCCGAACAAGATAGCAGCCCTTCTCGAGATTCCTGCGAAAAGACTTGAAGCGGTAATCTATTACGAAAAATACATCGTTCTCAACCAGGGTGCGTCTCCAATCAAAAAGAAAGAACTTCTTACAGAGGAAGAGTACAACGACATCCTTGATACTCTGCCTGATAACGCATCTCTTTCAAATGACGACCCTAACAAGTTCAGGGTTGGAATGGGTGCAGAGGCAATTTACGAGCTTCTCTCTGAGATTGATGTGGATGCTCTCGCAAGCGACCTTCGTGCAAAGATGGTTGACGAGACTTCACAGCAGCGTCGCAATGATGCCCTCAAGAGACTTCAGGTTGTAAAATGGTTCCAGGAGAGCAAGGAGGTTAACCGTCCTGAGTGGATGATAATGAAGATAATTCCTGTCATTCCACCGGATCTTCGTCCTCTTGTTCCTCTCGATGGCGGCCGTTTCGCAACATCTGACCTTAACGACCTTTATCGTAGGGTTATCATCCGTAACAACCGTCTGAAGAGACTTATCGAAATCAAGGCTCCTGAGGTAATTCTCCGCAATGAAAAGCGTATGCTTCAGGAATCTGTGGATTCTCTCTTCGACAACTCGAAGAAGTCAAGTGCAGTGAAGAGCGAGTCAAACAATGCTCTCAAGTCACTTTCAGATTCACTCAAAGGTAAGCAGGGACGTTTCCGTCAGAACCTCCTCGGTAAGCGTGTTGACTACTCGGCACGTTCAGTTATCGTCGTTGGTCCTGAACTCAAGATGCACGAGTGCGGTCTTCCAAAATATATGGCAGCAGAACTCTACAAGCCATTTATTATCCGCAAACTCATTGAAAGAGGCATCATAAAGACAGTCAAGTCGGCAAAGAAGATTGTTGACCGCAAGGACCCTATCATCTGGGACATCCTTGAAAACGTGATGAAAGGTCATCCGGTTCTCCTTAACCGTGCACCTACACTTCACCGTCTCGGTATCCAGGCCTTCCAGCCTAAGATGATTGAGGGTAAGGCAATCCAACTCCACCCACTTGCTTGTGCAGCGTTCAACGCCGACTTCGATGGTGACCAGATGGCAGTTCACCTCCCACTTGGCAATGCAGCCATTATGGAGGCTCAACTTCTTATGCTCGGTAGCCAGAACATCCTTAATCCTTCCAACGGAACCCCTATCACAGTGCCTTCACAGGACATGGTGCTTGGTCTTTACTACATCACCAAGATTCGTCCGGGCGCAAAGGGCGAGGGTATGGTATTCTCGGATGCAAAGCAGGCTATAATCGCACTTAACGAGAGGATTATCGAACTCCACTCTGAAATCAAGGTTCGTATTCCTGTGGATAAACTTGATCCTTCGAAGGGTACACAGATTGTGACCACATCGGCAGGTCGTATCATGGTCAATGAATTTGTGCCTGACGAGGTTCCTTACGTGAACGAAATTCTCGGAAAGAAATCTCTCCGCAAAATCATTACCAACGTAATCAAGAACACAGGTATCAGCCGTACCGCACAGTTCCTTGATGATATCAAGAACCTTGGATACACAATGGCATTCAGGGCAGGTATCTCATTCAACCTCGGCGACGTCATCATTCCTGAAGAGAAGGGGACTATGGTTGAGAATGCCTATAAGGAAGTTGAAAACATCAAGAGCAACTTCAATATGGGTTTCATCACCAATACCGAGCGTTACAACAAGGTCATTGATCTCTGGTCAAGTGTCGATACCAAACTCTCAAGCGTGGTTGAAAAACAGATTTCATCTGACCAGCAGGGCTTCAATCCTGTATATATGATGCTTGACTCGGGTGCCCGTGGTTCAACACAGCAGATTAAACAGCTCTGCGGTATGCGTGGTCTTATGGCTAAGCCTCAGAAGAGCGGTAGTGCCGGAGCTGAACTTGTCGAGAACCCAGTCATCAGCAACCTGAAAGAGGGTATGAGCGTGCTTGAGTACTTCGTGTCAACTCACGGTGCGCGTAAAGGTCTTGCCGATACAGCAATCAAGACTGCGGATGCAGGTTACCTTACACGTCGTCTCGTGGATGTTTCTCACGATGTAATTGTCAATGAAGAAGATTGCGGCACCCTTCGTGGCCTTGTGGCAACAGCCATTAAGAGCAAGGATGAGGTTGTCGAAAGTCTCGGCGACAGAATCCTCGGCCGTACTTCAGTTCACGATATAGTTAACCCTCTCACAGGCGAGGTCATCCTTCCTGCAGGCGAGGAAATCACTGAAGCAATCGCTGCTGAGGTAGAGAGCCTCCCAATCGAGAGCGTTGAAATCCGTTCAGTTCTCACTTGCGAAAGCCGCAGGGGAGTCTGCGCTAAGTGCTACGGACGTAACCTTTCTACAAGCCGTATGGTTGAAAAGGGTGAGGTAGTAGGTGTTATCGCTGCCCAGAGTATCGGTGAGCCTGGTACACAGCTTACTCTCCGTACATTCCACGCCGGTGGTATTGCTTCATCAATCGCTTCAGAAAACTCAATTGTCAGCAAGTACAATGGTGTGCTCGAGTTCTCGGAACTCCGTACAATTGAAAGAGTTGTTGACGGCAAGAAGCAGATAGTTGTTGTGAGCCGTACTACTGAAGTTAAAATTAAAGATGCCACAACAGGCATTACATACAGCCAGTATGATATTCCTTATGGTTCAATTCTTTACAAGAAGGATGGCCAGAAGGTTGAAAAGGGTGATGAAATCTGCGAATGGGATGCATATAATGCAATTACCATCATTGAAACAGAAGGTGTTGCCCACTTTGACAATATGGTAGATGGTGTAACCTATCGTGAAGAATCTGCCGATGAGTTCTCAGTAAACCGTGACAAGGTTATTATCGAGGCTCGTGACAAGAGCAAGAACCCTTCAATTATCGTATCCGATGCAGAGGGTAATGTCCTCAAGACATACAACCTCCCTGTAGGCGCTCACGTAATGATTGCAGAGGGTGATGCTGTTCACGTCGGAGACATCATTATCAAGATTCCTCGTTCAATAGGTAAGGCAAACGATATCACTGGAGGTCTTCCACGTGTCACCGAACTCTTCGAGGCACGTAATCCATCGAACCCTGCTGTTGTTTCAGAAATCAACGGTGAGGTTACAATGGGTAAGATCAAACGTGGTAACCGTGAGATTATAGTCACTAACCGTAGCGGTGAAAAGAGACCTTATCTCGTGCCTCTTACCAAGCAGATTCTTGTTCAGGAGAACGACTATGTGAAGGCAGGTACTTGTCTTTCAGACGGTGCTATCTCTCCAACAGACATTCTCCGTATTCTTGGACCTATCAAGACACAGGAATATATTGTAAACGAGGTTCAGGCCGTATATCGTCTGCAGGGTGTTAAGATCAACGACAAACACTTTGAGATTATCGTCCGCCAGATGATGCGTAAGGTTCAGATAACAAATTCGGGCGACACAGACTTCCTCCAGGAAGAACTTGTCGACAAAACTTTGTTCCTCGATACCAACGACGCTATTTACGGCAAGAAATTCATAGAACAAGCAGGCGGAAGCCAGACATATCGAGTAGGCCAAATCATTACGGCACGTGAGATGCGCAATGAGAATGCCTCTCTTGAGCGCCAGGGCCTTCCTTTGCTCGTATGTCGCGATGCACGTCCTGCTACTTCAGTTCAGGTTCTTCAGGGTATTACCCGCGCGGCCCTCAAGACTAACAGCTTCATCTCTGCAGCTTCCTTCCAGGAGACTACAAAGGTTCTTTCAGAGGCTGCAATCAGGGGTCGTGTTGACCACCTTGAAGGCTTGAAAGAGAATGTGATTTGCGGTCATGCACTTCCTGCTGGTACAGGTCAGAGAGCATTCCAGGAAATCCTGGTTTCTCCCAAAGTGGATAGAACGGCAATCACAGCTCTCGAAGAACTCTAAGCTATGTGAAGGCTTAAAGTCTTCTTCAATTGGAAATTATTTTCCTAATACAACAATTCCCATCACAAGAAAAGTGATGGGAATTTTTTGTGCAGTGGGGTTAATCGAACATTACGCGGGGATTCATTGTGGAGGGGCTTGACCAGGAGATTCCGTGTTTTGCGAGGACTGCACGCTTGGTACTCCAGTAAGAGAAGCAGAATCCCATTCCCTTGTTTTCGTGCTTTAGTTTTTTGGCGCACTCCGCTTCGACTTCATAGATGCAATTCTCCCATTCTTCAGTCCTTTCAACAGGGTCGAACTTCAGCATGACGCCATATTTCTTGCACCATTCTTCCATAGGGATGGTCATATCGAGATAATCCGCAGTCCTCTTGATGCTTTTTTCAATGTCTTCCATCGTGAATTCTCTGACATACTTCTCCGCCTCGCCTTCGTATCCGTCTATATTCATATCTTCAGCGATATCTTCGTCACTGATGAGCGGGAACAAACTTTTTTGATATTCCTTTACTTTCATAAAGAACCTGGCGCAGTCCTTTTCCGGCATTGTTCCCATCATCTTTCCCAAAAGAACAATCCTTGTGTAAGGAGTCAGTTCGCCTTTTACTCTCAAAGGAAGTTCATCCTTCATCAAAGCGAAGGCCTTGGGTCCCAGGACTATATTCTTCCACCAGCAGTTGTTGGTATCGTGGTTGTCAACCATTTCGGAAAATAAATTTCCGAGTTTCTTCAGATTATTCATAATATCTTCTTCAGTTAAACTATCAATATGAGTGGAGGCAGGCTCCTGTTTTTTTCCAGTTCCTGCCGAGGAGGTGCGATTTGCGGATGAGCAGGAACAACATACCGCAATCATAAAAACGCAAGCCCCAATCATCATTTTCATCAACTTGGAGCAATGAAACATAGTCATCATCATATTCTTCATTGATATCAATCATATAAGGTCTTCCCAAAAGTTTGAAGCCCTCGTCACAAGCACCACAACTTTCAAACTCAAGTTTTTCCGCAGGCAGGAACACCGACTCTCCGGTATCATCCCAATACATCTCGTATGGCTCCAAACCTTCGCAGGTCGGGCTGTACATCACACGAACATTCTCCGCAGCCCAAGGGCCAATGGGTGTGTATAGAGGGCAATTTCTTCCCATATAGTAATCCACCGCCGCAAAGAAATACAACATTCCCTCGTGTGGCAGCAGATTGTCGGGATCAAGAGCCGCAATGTCCTCGCAGCGTATTTGACACAGAAATGTCAGGGCTTCATCCCATTCGTCTCCTTCCTCCGCACAATGAACCACAGGATAAGGAGAATCGGCAGGGAGATCAGGCGCTCCCCACCACTTGCTTTGCCCTTCAAGGGACTCGCAAGTCTTTGAAAATTTCAATTTAATCGAATACATATTAACTTGCCCAATCAAAACGTCCATCATCATCCGGTCTGTCATTATCCCCGAAATCTCCGCCTCCGATACGTATCACGGCAACACTTATATTGTCGTTGCTGCCGTTAATCATTGCTCGCTCACACATATCTTCCGCAGGTCTTGGAGATACAACCATATAATATTCCATTTCATCATCCGGCACGAACCCATACAACCCGTCTGAACAAATGATAATCACATCATCAATGGCAACTTTATCCGTTATGTCGCAGATTTTCGGAGTCCCTTTCAGACCTGCTCCCACGCAGTTCAGAAGCAGGCCTTGGTCATTCTTCTGGTCTTCGGTAAGTTGCTGTATTATTCCGTCTCGCCACCTGTACACCCTGCTGTCGCCTGCATTTACCAGGAACATTCTGTCATATATCCAGACAATGCCACACAGGGTCGTCCCCATGGCTCT
>JABUTT010000077.1 GCA_021443515.1 Bacteroidales bacterium | reverse complement strand
TCGAAGCCACGCTTTGAGTTCCGCTCTTTCGGCCAGGACTTCAGCGCAGCTGCAGCCCGTATGGCAAGACTTTCAGTTCCTGTTCCGGAGAAGGTATGGGAGCGCAGCAGCGACGAGATTTACATCATCTCACGCAAAAATGACATCAACAACACCAAGATTCGCAACGGCAAGATGGACATCAAAACATACGTTCAGACTGTTGACGGACTCGAGCAGTGGAATCCTCTCATGAAGGGCGAATTCCCTATCTCAAAGGAAGTCCTCGTGAAGGAAGTGTTCCCTGCATTTATGGTTGAGATGCCTGCTCTCGATAAGGACACCTACACATACGAAGAATTCATCGCTATGGTTAAGGCTAATCCTGACCTTGCAGCAGTACGTGTTCACAAACAGCGTTTCGGCTACATGGTCAACGACACCATCTGCGAAGTAGGTAACGTATATATCAACGGAGCAAAGATTGTCACCATCAATTCTGAATCTACAGAAATAGAGGACATCAAGAAAACAATCGCTGACTGCGGTCTTGAGGGAGTGGAGAACATCAATTATCTTCAGGCCATCAAACGTGTGATTGGAATGTCAGACAAACCACTTGCAAACGAATAGGCTATGGCACAGGAAATCGAAAAGAAATTTCTCGTAAAGGGCGACTTCAAGGCTGAGGCTTTCAAGCAGACCCGCATTACTCAGGGCTATCTCTGCTCTGTTCCCGAGCGCACAGTACGTATTCGCGTAAAGGGTGAAAAAGGTTTCATTACCATCAAGGGAATCGGCAACGCTTCAGGCGCAGCACGTTTCGAGTGGGAAAAAGAAATTCCTGTTGAAGAGGTAAGGTCGCTTCTCGAACTTGCTGAACCGGGCGTTATCGACAAGACTCGTTTCCTCGTAAAGAACACTGACGGTGTCCACACCTGGGAAATCGACGAGTTCTATGGCGACAATGAAGGTCTCACAGTGGCTGAGGTCGAACTCGCTGACGAGAACGAGCCATTCGACAAACCTGCATGGCTTGGCGAAGAGGTTACAGGCGACCCTAAGTATTTCAACTCTATGCTAATGAAGAATCCTTACAAGAACTGGAAATAATATGGAAGAAAGGCAAAAGGTGGAAGTGGCATTTGATCCGCTTGACATGAACAATTACAGGGTTGACAAACTTCCCAAGATGAAGAAGTCGGCCTTTGAGACGTGGATGCAGCGACTCGGAGGGCCGCTTGCCATCATAGCCTTTGTTCTCATATACTGGTTCGGTAATATAGGATTCATTGATAATCTGGACACGGCGGCTCTTGCCACCAAGGCCCAGAAAAGGCTTGACGTTATTGGCCTTGAGGCTTTTCTCAAGGCCAACTACGCCATGCTTGCAATTTTTGTGTCGGGATTGATTCTCTGGATGACTGAGGCCATTCCAAACTATCTCACTTCCCTGCTCATAACTTTAGGCGTAGTGCTTTGCGGTGTAACCACACAGAAAGATGCCCTTGCCCAACTTGGTCATCCTGTGATGTGGCTCAACATCCTCAGTTTCGTCCTTGCGAGTATGCTCGTAAAGACAAAATTCGCCAAACGTCTCGCACTCGCATTCGTTATCAAATTCGGAAAGAGTGCAAAAGGCGTTCTCTGGAGTTTTATGGTGATTAACGTCATTCTGTCTGCCTTCATTTCCGCAACCACGGTGAAGGCTACGATTATGCTCCCTATATTTATGACCGTTTGCGCGATTTACGGAGCCCATTCAGGCACTCGCAACAACTTCGGTCGCAACCTCGTGATTCAGAATCTCTTCCAGGTGAATATAGGCGCAAATGCGTTCTACACCGGTTCTGGAGCACACCTGCTCGCAATTTCCCTCATAGCCGGTTATCTCGGAAGTTGTGATTTCGGCTATGCAGACTGGCTCTTCGCAGTCGGTCCTATGAGTATTCTCATACTTGTAATAGGTCTTTTGTTAGGCATATACGTGTTCTTCCCTATGAAAAAAGAAGAACAGGTCCCTCAGATTGAAGGTGGTCTCGACCGTCTTCGCAATGAACTTAAAGGAATGGGACGCATGTCGGCAGAGGAATGGAAAGCCGTCGGCATTTTCATCCTCGTACTCTTCCTCTGGGTAACCAAAGGAACTTTCCATGAAATAGATGAAACTATCGTAGCCCTTATCGGTGCCGTCCTCGCCCTTATGCCGGGAATCGGTGTCGTAAAGTGGAACGATGTAGATATACCTTGGCACCTTATGCTCTTCAGCGCGGGCGCCTACACTCTTGGCAGCGGCCTTGACGCCACAGGCCTTCCGGGAACAATGGTGAACGCAGGCTTTGACAGTCTCGGCATCACAGGCGACACTCCATTCTGGGTGCTTTATGTGATACTCACCTTCCTTATGATGTATTCCGGCCTGATATTCCAGAGCAAGACTATGCGTACGCTTATTTTCGTGCCTATAGCCCTCGGAGTCGAGACACGCTTCGGCTTCCCTCCTATGAGTATCGCGCTTCCTGTGTCTATGCTCATCGAGCACGTCTATGTGCTACCATTCAACAGCAAGCCTGCCGCACTGCTTTACAACACGAACCAATATAGTCAGACTGATGCCTTCAAGTACGGCTTTACGATGATGACAATCTCCTGGCTTCTAATACTTTTATGGGGCGCCACCATCCTCAAGTGGACAGGAATAACCCCGGGACTATTCTAAAACATGATAGAGATTCGCACGCAGATACACGACCGCTACTCCTTTGAACTGAAAGTAGGGTTCGTGGCAGAGGACCGACAAGAGTCAAGTGACTTCAACGTCGGTTTCTGGATGTTCGTGCCAAGCAGTCTCGATATAACTCCCAACTCATTCACCACGAAGGAGTTCTATCGTTGCATGAAGTCCAACGTTCGTCTCAAGACTCCAGAATTTGCCCTGTCTGAAATCGCTTCAGGCACAGCCCTTCCATTAAAACGTATAGTCGAGTCCTCTCCCGAAGATTTGGAATACAGAATGAAGATATTCAGCGGCATAGTCAAAAGTTCTATGCGTGAGTCTCTGTATGCCATACAGCAGGAAAAAGACGAGACCAAAAAGAAAGCGATGGCCGAGGCCGATTTGGATGCCTGCAGCCATATACTTGAGAGTTTCCTCTCACTGCCGGAGGGCCAGGCACATTCACTCTGCGGAGAATATCTTTGCACCACAACAAGCTCCCATATATTTCACCTGATGGATGCAACCTCCTGCGGAGAAAAGGGAAAGAAACTTCTGCACCGCATATATGAAATCAGGGACCTCAAAGGCTATCCGCAGATAGAAATATCAGAAAAACCGAGCAACAGTTACTTTCTTCACAGGCAGGGAGTAATCAAGAAATCCGTGGAGAGCGTGCTCTTTTTGAATACTCCGAAGAAAAAGGACGGAATGCTTGCCGAGCAGGTATATTACAGCCTCGCCGCAGGTCTTGCAATGCTTTTCGCAACGGTTGTGGCCTGGGCCTTCCAGCACACTTTCGGTAATCTTACCTGGCCTTTGTTCATCGCCCTCATCATCAGTTACATGATGAAAGACCGCATAAAGGAACTCATGCGTTACTATTTCGCCCACAGAATGAACGGCCGCTACTTCGACCAGAAGGCAGACATAAGCATGAGGGGCAAGAATATCGGTACCTTAAAAGAAGCTATGGACTTCATCGCTCAGGAGAACATTCCTACTGAGGTTATGGAAATTCGCAACAGTTCCCACATTTTCTCGGGAGAAGAGCACTACACAAGCGAAAATGTCATACTCTACAAAAAGCAAGTGCATATAGACAGAAATCTTATGAACTTCCCCGACCCATACGAGTATGACGGTATTAACGATATCTTCCGCTTTCA
Source organism: Bacteroidales bacterium (assembly GCA_021443515.1). GTDB lineage: Bacteria > Bacteroidota > Bacteroidia > Bacteroidales > UBA932 > Cryptobacteroides. The sequence goes on along the minus strand of JABUTT010000077.1, from coordinate 2,855 downwards.
GGTGCGTCCTTTCCTTCGCAAAATGGACAATCCTATAATCGAGGGACGTTGTCTTGATGAGAACGACAATGTAATCACAGTCCCTTGCGAGAAGATTTATTACGTCAACATCATTCTCCAATACCAATATGCCGGCAAGACCGAATATAGACGTTTCCGCCTTGCTCTCGATCGTGACGGCATAAGAAGCATTGACGAGGTTCAGTAGTTCTTCCCCATACGATATTAAGGCTGGTTCGATATGATCCGGCTTTATTTACACCAGGTAACTTTAGAAGCTTCGCGAAGATAAGCGTCTTTCTGCGAGAGACTTCGCGAATAGCTGCTGGCCTTATCGACAGGACCTCCGACATATTCGGTATAATATGGATATGGGTAGAACGGACGCTCACCGACACCTGCCTTTTTGCCTATAATTTCATCCGGAACAATACCATTTTCAACCCAATCGATGAGAGGAGAAAGGTCCAGGGTGCGCAAATTTATGCCCGGACCCTTGAATGAGTGATTGAGGCCCGGAAGAAAATAAAGTTTGATATTGTTCTCTATCTTGTCATAGCCTCCCATAGCCTTGGCCACATCCTCGTAAAAGCGAATAGAGCCAGTTGGAGGAACCATATCATCGTCAAGACCGTGCATAATCAAAAGTTTTGTATCGTTCTTCAACATTCTGCGAAGATTCACGGTAGAAGAGAAGTACTTCCCTATCTTATTATAACTCAATATTATGTCATCGATATAACGATTGACTGTCATTGAATCGAGAGACAGCTCGGGATTACATTCGATGGCGTAGCGCAAAAGTCCGAGGGCGGTAGGCTCAATGCGGCCGACAGGAGGATTGCCTTCGCTTTTAACCATCCTGTGAAGATCAGTCGTCTTTGTAAAGCCGTACCATATCTTGCCATTTGCATAGTCGCAGCCATCCCAGATGCGATTTATCACATCAGCATCCTTCTGCGTAAAATCTCTGCCTGCGACCTTTGTTCCGACAAGAGTATTTATGTCAAATTCAATATCAAAAGGATTGTTTACAATGCCGTCAACAACTCCGTCCCTGCCATCTTCGTATGCAGTCAGAGTGTCGCGTACAGCATCAAACACTGCCTTAGGAATGAGATGGTTCTCTTCCTTCATCACAACCTGCGCCCAGGAACGGCTCAGAACATAAACTTCATTATGCCAGGCAGGACAACCGCTGAATATGCCGTCATAGTCGTCTGAATACTTTTCAGCCACGTGAAGACCGTGTCTTCCACCTGAAGAATTGCCTATGAAATAACTGTGATGTGGCTCCCTGCCGTAATGCTCTTTCACATACTGCTTAGCATAAACAGTCATCACATGAACGCCGTAATAGCCAAAATCTTCAGCCATTACCTTGTCGAGTTTACCGGTTTTCTTGTTCAAAAGGAAGGTCCAATCCGTAGCGTCATGACCACCGTTGCAAGCCACTCCTACCATACCCTTCAATGCATATTTGACCGCATTTGAAACCCTGCCGCCATAGAATCCTGCACCGCCTGTACCCACAAAACGGCCGTCCCATTCATCAGGAAGACCTATCCAAACCTTGATTGTGTCATTACGACCGGGATAGACTTCGGAAGTTACGAGAGTGTATTTGAGAGAATCCACACGCTCGATGGAAATTACCTTACTCTCAAACGTTTCCTTGGAGCAGGAAGAGAGAGCAATCGCCACTGCAACGGATAAGATAATGGTCAGTCTTTTCATATAGAGGTTCATTAAAATGTTATATATCAAGTATATAGGGTTACTTCTTTGATTTTCCCAGCCAGGTTACTTTTTAGACTTCAGCCATCCCTTGGCGTATGCAACATACAGCGTAGCAATCCCGCCTATAGCCGAAACTCCCACATAGAGCCACCCAAAACCCGAGAGAAAGGCAATAGGCGCAAGACAAATTAGGGCAATTTCGACAGGTGCCACATAAATATAGGCATAGGCATATTCGTCCAGTGTTCCTGACTTCATTTCCGGATCTATGATACGCAGCAAGGCTATACTCATACTCATAGTGCCGGTGAACCAGCCCCAGGTAAAGACGGCCTTTTCGTACCAATACTCCCCCGCCAGTTTTTTCCCGATTATCGCCACATAGATAAAGGTCAGCACAAGACCGACAATAAGCATAATTGCAAGAGGCACGATGAGTTTCTTAACCACTGCGAATTTTATCGAAGCCACACCAAAGGCCACGAGATAATCAGTAAATGCTCCGCTTAAATGGCTTATCATTTTTGGACAGAGGTATTCGGAAACGCCCGTGCGGTCAAAGGCCTTGCGGACTCCAAGAGCAACGAGAAAGGCGCAGATGAAGGTCGGAAGCTTGAGTATCGGCCAAAAATGGGCGACAAGTGAACTTATACCGTATCCTGCGGCGCAGATTGCGACTATAGTGCCAAAATTAAATGTCATCGAGTCGAGGGAAATGGCAGAAAAAGAGGCCTCGCCCATACTGTCCCTCTTGTCTTTGGGCATAATTCCCGTGCGCAATTCTTCCGGGATGTCAGAATATCTTTTCAAAAATGAAGTCTTCCCATGATTCGTGCCCCATTTTATCATCGCAAGTCCGCAAACTACACTCGCAATGATACCGACCGTCGCACAAGTCATCGAAATGGACATAATATCCATATCTCCGTTCTCGTCAAAGGCAGCGCCCAAAGCAGCCGCCGTACCATGCCCTCCGCAAAAACCTGCAGGCATACATATTCCGAGGGCATCAGTCCCGGGCCAGAAAAACTTGAAAAGCGCAAGTCCAAGCAAGCCTCCGAGGGCCCACTGGAGCAACATTCCGGCATTTGAATAGGCCCACATGCGACCCACGT
>JABUTT010000061.1 GCA_021443515.1 Bacteroidales bacterium | reverse complement strand
GAATAAAAAGATATTATTAAATTTGCCCCGATTTTCTTTTTACCGAAAATTACAACTTATGTATAACCGACATTTTATTAAATTATTCTCAAGCAAGAAGGCTCTTTATCCTCTAATCAGCCAACAGGCAGCCCTTATTGCGCAGGCTTCCCTCAATCTTACCTATCTCGTGGAAACAAATGAGGTGGCCAAATGGCAGAGTTTCGAGGCTGAAATCAAACAACTTGAAAGGGCGGCAGATGCCATTCTGACTGAGATTCAGGAAGAACTCTTCAACAGTCGCTATACTCCGAAGGAGCGTACCCAACTTCAGAGTATTGCCGCTCAGACCGATAATTTTATGGATGCAATCTATGGTTGTGCAAAATCCTTCCTGCTGTATTTCCCGGAGAAAATCGATGCTCCGCTCGTGGATCTCTGCACCTATATTAACGGCGAGGCGCAATCCCTCAAGACTCTCATCGAGTATTTCCAGGACATTAAGGACACATCTGCGAAAATTCTGATGCAGTGCGACAAAATTTCAGAGTTTGAACACGAGAGCGATGATGCCTACGACAGTTACATCGGCTACATCTTCACTCACGAGAAGGATGCAATCAAGTTGATGAAATACAAGAATATAGCAGAGCAGCTTGAGATTACTTCAGATGCCTGCAAGGAGATTTCGGACAACATCAGAAACCTTATGCTTCTCTATTTTTAGGAAGAAGTTACAGAAAATTTCTCTCATTGAAAATTACCTTCCACCTTATTCGGGGAAGGTAATTTCTGTATTGAATGGCTTGTAAGGATTGTCTTCGTGGCTTTCCTTGATGAATTCCCACATTTTTGCAACAATCTCGGGATGCTCTGCAGCGAGGTTTGTAGTCTCGCGAGGGTCGAGAGTGATGTCGTAGAGTTCAAGGTCATTATTGCCCTTGTTGACTTTCTGTACAAGACCTTTCCAGTTGCCGTAACGGATTGCAAGCCAGCCTTTTGACTGAGGGTACTCAAAATAGAGATATTCGTGTTCCTTCTGCTTTGACGGTTTGCCGCTGAAGATAGGGTAGAGACTGATTCCGTCGCTCTCGATAGGACATTTCACGCCTGCCACATCTGCGAGGGTAGGCATAATGTCCGGGAAGTAGCCTATGTGGCTGCTCTCAGAGCCTTTTTTTATCTTCTCAGGCCATACGACTATGAATGGAACCCTAATTCCGCCCTCGTGGAGGGATGACTTCACCCATCCGCTCTGACTTGGGAACGGAGCGGCGCTCTGGAAGTAGGTTGTAGGCACTTCGCTTGTCATATTCACGGCAGGACCGTTGTCGGATGAAATGATGATGATGGTGTTCTCGCGAACGCCGAGAGAATCAAGCACGTTTATAAGGTCGCCGAGTTGAGCGTCTATGTGGGATATCATACTTGAATATGTGGCGCGAGGATAGCGGCAAGGATAGTAGTTGTGGGGCCAGGAATCAATCTTTCCCTTGTCCCAAGGCAGAGGTTCTTCTTCGCCATATTTCTCGTGGTAATAGTCAACACCTTCAGGAGGACATTGCATAGGAGCGTGAGGCACTGTGGTGGTCCACATCACGAAGAATGGGTCCTTGCTGTTTTCAATCACGAAGTTCTTGATTTCGCTGTACATAACGTCTGGAGCATATTGCCTGCCCACATACTTAGAGTAACTTGCTTCATCGTATGGGTCTGCACCCTTATCCAGATTTGTTCCCGGCTTCACCAGGTCATTCTCCAGCCTGATTAGTTCATTGTTTCTCCAGAGTGCAGGCGGATAATATAGGTGTGCCCATCTCTGGCACTGGCAGCCTGCTGCGAGGTCGAAGCCGAAGTTGTTTGCTCCAGACTCTGTTCCCGGTACGCCCAAAGACCATTTTCCCACGATGGCTGTCTTGTAGCCGGCGCTTTGCATCATTGTCCCGAGGGTCGGAGTGCCTTCTTTCAGGGCGAATTGTCCCATCAGCCTCGTGTCTTTCCACGCAGCCTCATAGTCCCAGATATTCATCTCAGGTTCGGGGGCGGTTACTTCTGCATTTCCGCGAACCTGAGCGTGACCCGTGTGGAGCCCTGTCATTAGTCCGCAACGTGATGGAGAGGAAAGGGGAGCGGCAGAATACATATCAGTAAAGCGTATTCCCACGCTTGCGAGTGAATCTATGACAGGGGTTTCAGTCTTTTTCTGCCCGTAACAACTAAAATCTCCATAGCCTGCGTCATCAAAGAGTAGGAAGATTACATTGGGCTTTTGCTGAGAATTTTCCTGACAGCAGGAGGTTGCTCCAGTGAGTGCTGCACAACCGAGGAAAGCGGCTTTGGTCAATGTATTCATATTTAGTGAATTAGTTTCATTATGTTGGATGGAGGAAGGCCTCTTTTAATGAACTCGAGCATAGTCTTCATATACTTCTCCGTATGCTCAAAATACATTTTCAGGCCTTCGCAAAGCGTGTTGCTGCCATTCGCCTCAAAGCGGTGTTTGGGGCATTCTCCACGGCAGGCAAAGTACCAACTGCACGAAAGACATTCGCGTGGAAGGGAGTTGCGCTTGTTTAGGGCAAATTCGAGTCTGCGACTATCTTTATAGATTTCTTCGAGGCTTTTTTGGAGGATGTTCCCGAGTTTTGATTCGGGATAGACAAAGTGGTCGCAAGGATAGACATCTCCATTGAATTCCACAATTAGGTCATCCCCACAGGTTTCGCACATAGAGCATGTCCCCGGCTGCACCCCCGCATATTGGCAGAGTGTGGCATCAAACATCGTGACATAATAGCGGCCTACGTCATTTCTGACCCATATATCAAAAATGTCTATGAGAAATTGTCCGTAGTCGCGTGCCTCAATGCTCCAGGAAGCTTTCTGTGCGTTTGGATGTGATGGAGGGACTATTATATCCCTGCCAAATGAATTGTAGGTCGGATTATCGATAGACGAGGCGGGAACGGTGTGCTCAACTGCCGGCATAAACTGCATATAGTGACTGCCGATGCCTTTGAGAAAGGTGTATATTTCCGCTCCACGGCCTTTGCAACGCTCGCTCACCACGCTCATCGTGTTGAAATCAACCTTGTATTCCTGCAGTTTCCTTATTCCCGAAAGGACCTTGTCGAATGTAGGCTGACCTCCCTTATTCAGGCGATAGGCATCGTGAATGTCTTCGGGGCCGTCGATTGAAACTCCCACAAGGAAATTGTTTTGTGCAAAGAACCTCGCCCAGTCGTCATTTATCAGGACTCCGTTGGTCTGTATGGTATGGGAAACTTTCTTGCCAGCGGCATATCTCTTCACAAGTTTCAGGGCATTGCGGTAATAGTCCAAGCCAAGTACCAAAGGCTCGCCTCCGTGCCAGCAGAAGGTGATTTCCCGACCTTTAACAGCCTCGCAATACTGCTTTATGTACTCTTCGAGAATCTCCGGAGACATCCTTTGAGGGCAGTTCTCATATTGCAGAGCCTTGTCGAGATAGTAGCAGTAGGTGCAGTTTAGATTACATAAGCTCCCACCTGGTTTTACCATTGAGATAAAATTGGTGGGAGCTGATGCCTTTACAGCTTCTTGCAAGGTTATGTATTTCTCTTCCAAGGGGCTGTATGGATATGTTTACCAAGCTAATGCAGAGGCGCCGAGAATTGCTGCGTCACTTTCAGGAAGTGAAGAGTAAAGAAGTTTGATTTTTCCTTTCCAAATGCTGAGCAAGTGGGCGTTCATTGCCTTTGTGATAGGCTCGGTGAGGAATTCTTTGCTGCGTGCAAGACCTCCGAAGAGAACGATTGCCTCAGGCGCAGAGAACTTCACGAAGTCAGCGAGGGCTGTTCCGAGTATTGTTCCCGTGTAGTCGAACACCTTGAGTGCGAGAGCGTCTCCTGCCTTTGCTGCCTTATAGACCTCGTATGAGTTGATTTGGTCGAGAGGAAGGCTGCGGAGAGAACTTGGCTCTGTGGTTTCAATGAGCCAGAGTTTTGCTGTCTTTGCCGCTCCGATTGCCGAGCAATAAGCCTCGAGACAACCTTTGAGACCACAACCGCAAGTACGGGCGTTTGGCGAGTTGTCAACACAAGTGTGGCCGAGTTCGCCTGCAAAACCGTCAGCTCCGTAAAGGAGTTTTCCGTCAATCACGATACCTGAACCCACGCCTGTGCCGAGTGTAATCATAATGAAGTTCTTGATACCTTTTGCAATACCATACTGCATTTCTCCGAGGGCAGCGGCATTTGCGTCATTGGTAAGTGTGACCTTTACTCCGTCGAGTTTCCCTGAAAGAATTTCTGCCACGGGAACCTTCACTCCGTTTGCCCAGGCAACGTTTGGTGCGTCATCGATGCAACCTGAATAATAGTTGCCGTTAGGAGCGCCGATACCGACTCCGTTGATGTCTTCCAGCGAGAGTTTGCTGCCTGCAAGGAGGTCTTTGATTGCTTTTGCAAGGGTTGAGAGGAATTCCTCTGCAACTGCTGTCTGGTCTGTGCGGATTACGCTCTGAGCGACAACATTACCATCTTTGTTTACAATACCGAGTTTGCTGGTTTGACCACCTACGTCAACACCAACAACGAATTTCTTTTCCATATTATTCTACAGGAATATCTTTGTTAACGTTTTTAGAACCTATGAGTGCGTAGAAGAGCATGTATGCCACACCGCAAAGAGGAACTATGTAACTGATGATGAGGTTGGTGGCATCTCCCACGAGACCCTGGATGAAAGGAAGGATACCTCCGCCGCAGACGAGTGTCATAAAGATACCTGATGCAAGTGCAGTGTATTTTCCGAGGCCTTCGGTAGAGAGATTGAAGATTGCTCCCCACATAACTGATGTGCAGAGACCGCAAAGAGGCACGAATATCATTGCAAATGGAATGACTGCGCCGCGGAACTCGATTGTGATGTTCTGAGGAATGAAGATGATTGCGCAGATGAAGCAGATGAGGACTGTGCAGACAGATGTGAGCATTGTCTTAGGAGATACCTTGCCGCCTACAACGCCACCGACGAAACGGCCAATCATCATGAGGAACCAATATGCGCCTACGAGCCAGCCTGCGATTGTTGCACCGCTCTTAGCTGTGATATAGAGGTTTGCAGTGTTAGGAATACCGACTTCAACGCCTACATAGAAGAAAATTGCAATGGCGCCGAGAACGAAGTGACGGAATGACATCGGGCCGTGCGGGTCTTTTGCTTTACCGCTCTTGCGAAGTGCCTTTTCCTCAGCTGTTTCCATGTGAGGCTCAGGAATAGGAGAGAATGCAAGAATGAGGAATGCCGCAACGAAAATCGACATTGCAATGATGAGGGCAGGAGCAGCATCTGCCACGGTTGCCTGGGCAGCGTTTCCGCCGATGAGGTAGCCGAGGAGGATAGGAGCGAGGGTGCCGCCGACTGAGTTAAGGCTGCCGCCGAACTGTACGAGCTGGTTGCCCTTGTTTCCGCCACCACCGAGAGTGTTGAGCATAGGGTTCACAACGATGTTGAGAAGGCACATCGAGAATCCTGCAACGAAGGCTCCGATTACATAAACGAGGAATGATTCCGCATAACCTGAAGCGAACTGGATGCCTACGCCCACAAAACCTACTGCTGCAGCGAGGAGGGCTGTGAATTTGTAGCCTTTACGCTTGAGAATGAGGCCTGCAGGGATACCCATACAGAGATATGCGATGAAGTTTGCAAGTGTGCCGAGCTGTGAGAGGGCGTTTGTAGCGCCGAATTGTTCTTTTACGATGACTCCCATCGAGCCGGCAAAATTAGTAACGAATGCAATCATAAAGAATAGCAGGAAGCATATTCCGATTGCAAGAATGTTTTTGTTTTTAGACATGATATTACGAATTATTGGTTTTAGTTCTTAGTTTGTGGCATTCAAAACATACAAATATATAAATATTCCGTTAATCCCCGCTAAGAATATGGAAAAAGTCTAAGAAGTAGCCTAAATTGATCCAAATTCTAATAGTATCGGTAGAAGAGCGAAATGCTTTCCATACCACGGAAAAGTTGGCTCAGGAGATAACTTTCGTTAGGAGAGTGTATGGTGTCCCTTTCAAGCCCGAATCCCATAAGCAGAGGGTCAATTCCGAGTATGCGCTGAAGGTCTGCGAGAATAGGAATGCTTCCGCCGCCTCTCGATGGCACGGGTTCAATGCCGTAAACCTCCTCGATTGCCTTTGCCGCAGCCTTGTATGCCTCGCTTGAAACCGGAATGAGGAAACCGTCGCCTCCGTGGCAGGCCTTGCATTCAACCTTCACATAGTCGGGAGCGATTTTCTTGAAATGCTCTATGAAAAGGCGGGTGATTTTCTCGTTGCTCTGGTTAGGCACGAGCCTCATTGAGATTTTTGCATGAGCTTCGGATGGAAGGACGGTCTTGCTTCCTTCACCGATAAATCCGCCCCAGATACCGTTGCAGTCAAGGCAAGGACGGATGGCAGTGTGCTCAAGTGTAGTATATCCTTTCTCGCCTTTAACTTTCTTGATGTCAAGGAATTCCTTGTATTCATCCATATCGAAAGGAGCCCTTGCGAACATAGCCCGTTCTTCCTGCGAGAGTTCGACTACATCGTCGTAGAAACCGTCAATCGTGATGCGGCCGTCCTTGTCGATGAGGCTTGAAACCATATCGCAAAGCACATTTATCGGGTTGGCTACCGCACCTCCGTAATGACCTGAATGAAGGTCTTTGTTTGGGCCGGTTACCTTTACTTCAACATAACTCAGCCCCC
>JABUTT010000169.1 GCA_021443515.1 Bacteroidales bacterium | reverse complement strand
GCATCAAATTGAAATACCACAGGACGGCGGAATCCCACTTTATCGGTAGGGTTCTGCTGAACTTTTGCAGTGTACATCAGATACATCACACCATTGCGGACGATTATACCCTCATTCTCCATATACTTGTAGTAGTCATCCGTAAAGCCGTAACGCTTGAGGTCGTTCATATTGTCGGCAAATGGCTGCAAGATACCCTTCTTAATTACATTGCCCGACAGGTCAAACACATCCAGCACGCTCTGATAAGCCATCTCAGTAGAAGAATTACTCAAGAAAAGGAAGAAATATACCCTGTTCTCACTAATGCAGAAAGTCTGCCATCCACGTCCTTCAGAAGAGTATTTATAGGCAAAACTATAAAGAGGTTTCAGGCTTGAACAATCGTGGCAACTTACCACAGGCTTGACATTTTTAACCTCAGCGTCGCCGGAACTGCCTCCTCCGTAAGTTATCGCCACAGGCAGAGTCACATTCGTAACAGGGGTATTGAGAACAGCGCTCAGACTGTATATCTTCACTATATAGCCGTCATCCGGGTAAGAGAAAATCGCCAAACGGTCGTTCTTCACATCGAAACTTGCGTGAATTGTCTTGGTACCAAAATAGTAATTGTCCTTTGTTTCGGTGTTACGAACGACGGTGCCATTGGCAAGTTTCACTCGGGAGAGTATCTGCGGATTGACATATTTGCCATCGCTGTCCCGGCTTCCGTAATTGCCAATCCAAATATAGTCGCCGCCATCTGAACCCTTCTCGTAGTGGATATTGTTCCCGTGAGAGAAGAAGTAGAGTTTCATCTTATTGGGCGCGAGAGTCGTAGATGTGGTGATTTGCTCGCGAGGAGTCCAACTAATTGTGTTGTAGTAGTAAGAAGTCACCTGGCTGAAATACATCATCGAGGCATCCTCATTGAAGTCGAAGCCCTGCTGGACAGAGGTGGAAGTGCCGGACGGAGAGGTGCTGAAGATGATGTCGTCTGTAATGGAGGTAACCGTACAAGGTTTCATACCTTCCTTTACACCCTGCTCAACACTTATTATCTGATATGAGCCTTGAGAGCCATACTCTATCGTGATTTCAGCCTTGCGGGGCACTCCTGTGTCATTTGGCTCCGCTGTAAGAGTCACCTCGAAAAAGCGAAGATAACTCACATATTTGTCGCTTGTCTTGTTGACGCTGAGCCAGGAAGAAGCACCCTCCGAAAAATCGATTCTCCAGGCCACATTGCTCTTGAACTTGATAAGATCAGTCTGACCATAGCCGGAGAGATTGATTTGCTTTGCACTTGTAAGAGTGAAGGTTTCGATAACCTCAGGCTCTTTCTTTTGGCAGGAAAAGGTTATAATCAAGGTGCATACGACACAAAGTACAGATAAAATCTTTTTCATATTGCAGTTATTTTTGTTTCACACGACAGCCTTTACACTGACGAAACGCAAAGGTAGCAAAAATCCTGCAAAAGCCTCTTAGGGGCTACCAATTCTTTTTTCTGACGTCCCAATCAGGGTAGTTCTTTTTCTGATAGTTTGCATTCAGGAAAAAACGCCCCTGCTTCTTGTTGCCCTTAAGAAGGAAGTCGAACCATTTGATAGAAATCTCGGCAAATGCACCGCCATGATGCTGGGTATATGTCGCTCCGTGTCCAACAGGGAGATTACACAAGACCACTGGCACTTGATTTATAAGTTCGAAATTCTCGTTGGCATTATTATATGCAATATCCGTAGGACCGCCTATAAGATAAGCCACGGGACAATGCAGATTAGCCAAATCGTCCTGAGTCATGGTTCCACCGAATTCCTTGCCGTAGAGACCTCCTTCCGCCACACTTTTCGCGAATCCGTCCTTAGGGCCCTCCGCAGGGCGTCTGCTGCCAGGTTCTTCTACAGGGAAAGGTGGTCTTACCCTTGAAAAACCGCTGTTCAAAGCAATGCAGGATGTTACCCTGCTGTCTGCAATGGCAGTTGTCAGGGCCTGTCCTCCACCGCAAGAATGACCTATTGCACAAATATGCTTCATATCTATCTTCTTGTAGAAGACACTCTCAGGGTTGTCATTCAGAGCCTGCATCACATCTATTGCGTGAATCTGATATTCCGTATCGGTCATTCCCTGCTGTGGCTGGGCTTTTTCATCATAAACTCCCACTGCAACCACCATATATCCGTGAGACGCAACTTCCGAAAGATAGTTCTCCGCTCCCTTTGAAGTCCAGGCACAACCACCATTTGCCCACAAAATCAGAGGCAACGCACCCTCCTTTTTCACTGCATAATCCATATCTGCAGGATGGTATAGCGTATAATCCGGAGCCTCGGCACTTACCTCGAGCACAGCCTTGTATGGTCCGCTTCCTCCATCTTCTATTACTATCTGGGCATTCGCCCCTTGTGACACAGCGGCGATGAGAAATGTCATCGCAATAAGGTTTTTACTAAAGGCTGTCATAATTCTGTTTTTTTATCCAAAGGACAAAGTTAAAACAAAATCTTCTTTATCAAACCGCTCAATACCTGACCGGGACCAAGTTCGACAAATGAATCTGCACCATCGGCAGCCATATTAAGCACCGTCTGAGTCCATCTTACCGGAAGAGTAAGTTGGGCCTTCAAATTTTGTCTGATTTCCGAAGGGTCCGTATGAGGCAAGGCATCCACATTCTGGTAAATCGGGCATACAGGCCTCTTGAATGGGGCTTCATCTATGGCCTTGGCTAGTTCATTTCTTGCAGGCTCCATAAAATTTGAATGAAAGGCTCCACCGACATTAAGCACCTTTGCCATCTTCGCCCCTGCATCCTGGGCGAGAGAACAAAGTTCACGAACTGCCTCAAGTTTTCCCGACACCACAATCTGGCCCGGATTATTGTAGTTGGCGATTACCACATCCCCAACCTTCTCGCACAACTCTTCAATTCGTTCTGCGGGAAGCAGAATAATGGCAGCCATCGTTCCGGGTTGGAGTTCACAAGCCTTCTGCATGGCGTATGCCCTTCTGCATACGAGCCTCAACCCATCTTCAAAACTTATAGCACCGGCAGCGGCAAGAGCTGAAAATTCTCCGAGAGAATGTCCTGAGACCATACATGCCTCAAAGTTGTCAAGAGCAGCCGCTGCGGCAACCGAACATATATAAATCGCCGGTTGAGCCATATCAGTCTGTCTCAGGCTTTCCGCATCAGAGGTGAATATACGTTCGCTGAACTTGCAACCCATAACCTCATCGGCTGCATTGAAGACAGCTCTCGCCTTTTCACTACTCTCACAGAGTTCCCGGCCCATGCCCTCACATTGAGAGCCTTGCCCCGGGAAAACATAAGCAATTTTTCCCTGTTCCATGATATGAAAAGTTATAATATCTCCGCGCAACAGATTGTGCTGGAGAAACCTCCGTCATGATAGAGGTTCTGCATAGTCACTTTTTTTGTCAAATCGCTGAAAAGAGTCACAATATAATTGGCACAATCTTCAGCCAAAGCGTTGCCAAGAGGAGAGAGTTTCTCTGCATAGTCGAACATCTTGTCCATTCCGGCTATCCCCTGTCCTGCCGATGTCATTGTAGGAGACTGGGAAATCGTATTGACCCTGACGTGGTTGCGACGACCATATATTGCGCCGAAACTGCGGGTGATAGACTGCAGCAGAGCCTTTGCATCGGCCATATCGGAATACCCCTCCACTGTACGGTCAGCCGCAATGTATGTAAGAGCAACCACCGAGCCCCATTCATTGAGTGCATCCTTTGCATAAAGCACCTTCAGGAGTTTATGGAAAGACAAGGCAGATATATCGAGAGTCTTGTCGAGAAAAGCATAGTTAAGATTCTCGTATGGTATGCCCTTTCGGATATTCGGTGACATTCCCACAGAGTGAAGCACAAAGTCGAACTTGCCTCCGAAATGCTCCATTGCGCCATCCACAAGAGCCTCGAGATCCTCTACGACAGTAGCGTCAGCAGCGATTACCGGCGCTCCTATCTGTTCAGCCAGGGCGTTAGTTGTGCCAAAGCGCAAGGCCATGGCAGTATTTGTAAGTACTATTTCAGCCCCTTCGCGAGCGGCAGCCTCGGCAGCCTTCCACGCGATAGACTTATCATTGAGAGCACCGAAAATGATGCCTTTTTTACCTTTTAACAGATTATATGACATAGTTGTTTATTTTTAGATTATGATACCGCCACAGCAATTTATCACCTGAGCTGTGACATAAGACGACATATCGCTCGCAAGGAACAATGCCACGGAAGCCACTTCCTCAGGCTTGCCCGCCCTCTTCAACGCTATGCGGCTCATCTGGGAGTTTACGGCTTCATCAGACAAGGAGGCGGTCATATCGGTAGTGATAAAGCCCGGAGCTATGCAGTTGCAACGTATTCCCCTGCCTCCCATTTCCTTTGCAAGAGACTTGCTGAAACCAACCAATCCTGCCTTGGCTGCAGCATAATTGCACTGGCCTGCATTACCCACAAGTCCTACAACGCTGGAGATATTTATGATGCTTCCTGCTTTCTTTTTCATCATCACAGGCAACACAGTCTGGATAGTGTTAAAAGCGGCTTTGAGGTCAACCGATATCACATCGTCCCAGTCAGCCTCGCTCATTCTGAGAAGCAAACCGTCACGCGTAATTCCTGCGTTGTTTACAAGAATATCGACTCCACCCATTTCAGATACAGCCTCCGTAAGAACGGTCTTAACCTCCTGAAAGTCTGCGACATTCAGCTTTACTGCCTTAACCCTTGTGCCGTGGGAACGCAACCGGGCTACAGCCTCAGTATAAGTCTCGGGATCACGAGTAGTTGTGACAATAAGGTCTGCACCTTCCGAAGCGAACTTGTCTGCTATGGCAAAGCCAATACCGCGGACTCCGCCTGTTACCACAGCAATTTTTCCTTTAAGCATATTATTTCCTTTTATATTTTCTTCAAAACAATTGTTATTCTTGCACTGCAGCAGAATGTCCCATCAACATCTGCCTTTGCCTCCAAGAAAATGATGTTTCCCCTTCTGTCAATCATTTTGCTGTGAGTAGTCAAGGTATCTCCCGGAACAACCGGATGCTTGAAACGCACATTATCCAAACCTGTCAGAAAAGTCAGTGTCTTGCCATCCAGCAATTCTGTCATAAGCATGAAAGATCCTTGAGCCATCATTTCACAGAGAATAACTCCGGGAACTACAGGATTGCCTGGAAAATGTCCCTGGAGGAAGAACTCGTCACCATTCACGTGATAGGTTGACACAACCTCATCCCCTTCCCAGTGACTCTCGTCCACTAGCAACATCGGAGAACGATGAGGCAACAGTTTCATAATTTCTTCTCTTTCCATATTTACATAGATTAAGCAGATTTTACAAAGTTAAAAAAAAATTATTTGAATTTTCTGAGTGACACGGCAGCATTATGTCCGCCGAAGCCCAAAGAGTTTGACAATGCAACGTCAATGTCTGCCTTACGCGCTTTCAACGGAGTGTAGTCGAGGTCACATTCCGGATCCGGATCATTGAGTCCTATCGTAGGAGGCACCATACCGTCGCACAAAGCCAACACACAAGCGACAAGTTCCACAGCGCCTGCCGCTCCAAGCATGTGACCGGTCATAGACTTCGTTGAACTGATTATAGCCTTACGAGCCTCCTGTTCGCCAAGAGCAAGCTTCAAGGCTTTTGTCTCGGAACTGTCATTGAGGTGGGTACCCGTGCCGTGTGCATTAACATACAGAGTCTCTCCAGAGTGGAAGCCTGCCTGATTCAAAGCCTTGACGATGGCCCTTGCTGCCGCCTTGCCTTCCGGAGAAGGAGCAGTCACGTGATGGGCATCGCAGGTGTTGCCATATCCGCAGACTTCTGCATAAATTTTTGCACCACGAGCCACAGCATGTTCATATTCCTCAAGAACAAGCATACCGGCTCCCTCCCCCATTACGAAGCCGCTCCTGTTCTTGTCGAACGGAAGACAAGCCTTCAACGGGTCAGATTCCGTGCTGAGAGCCTTTGCATTCTGAAAGCCACCGATAGCCAGAGGATTGATGGTAGCCTCGCTGCCTCCGGTAATAATTGCATCCGCATCCCCACGTTTTATGGCAAGGAAGGCCTCTCCAACAGCATTTGTACCTGTGGCACAAGCCGCAACACACGAGAGTGCAGGCCCCTGGGCATTATATTCTATCGCTATGTTCGCCCCGCCTATATTGGCAATCATCATAGGAACGAACAGAGGGGAAACCATTCCGCTTCCATTCTCTATCATATTGCGGGTCTGCTTGATGAACGTTTCCATACCGCCTATGCCCGAACCTACATATACGCCCAACATTTCCGGGTCGATGTTCGTGCCGCTCTCCAGTCCGCTCATCTTCATCGCCTCCTCTGCCGCAACCATCGCAAACAACGTGAAGCGGTCATTGCGGTTAATCTGATGACGTGTCAGGCCGAGTTTTGCAGGCTCAAAATCTTTCACCATCGCTGCCACAGAGACATTCATACCTCTGCAATCAGGACTGTCATTTGAGGGAATTGTATCTATACCGCACTTCCCGGCCATTAGATTCTTATGGAAGGTTTCAACGTCATTTCCTATGGCGGTAACGACTCCGAGACCGGTAATCACTACCCTCCTGAGATTATTTCCTGTTTCCATAAATTATTCGGGCTATGAATACATAAACCTCTTTATGCTGCCTTTCGGAGTCTTTGCAAAAGGCTCAAACCTCAGCTCAAACGTAGAGACAGCCGAGTATTTCGGGATACGTGTATTAAGCACGTGGATGTTTCTTTCCATAATAGCCTTGAGCGAGTCCGCATCTATTCCGGCATCTAT
>JABUTT010000092.1 GCA_021443515.1 Bacteroidales bacterium | reverse complement strand
TCGTTTAATCTTAAGGTGGGCAAGTCATCGCTCTCTACAAACGGTTCGATTTCCGGTCTGCGTCGCTTTTTGACAAGGGGCAGTGGCACATTGAAATTCAATCTTGACGCCTCTTCCGAGACACTTGATGTAAATGAACTCATATCTGCATACCAATTAGGTAAAGAGTCTGATTTATGGTCTTCAAATGCGAGCGATGAAGATATTGAGAAGCAGTTGGCGGCGGCGCAGGCAGAGGCGGACACAATGTCCATAGAAAAGCCTAAGAGGGCTCCTGTTCTTCCGGGAAACATCGATGCGGATGTAAATCTCGATGCGAAGAATGTGCAGTATGACTCGCTTCACTTCGATGCCATCAGGACAAGAATAAGGGTTAAGGATCGCAATATGCAGATGCTGAATGCCTTTGTGGATTCTCCTTTTGGGGATGCGGACTTGAATTTGAGTTACACTTCTTCCGACATAAAGAATCTCAAACTCGGAGTAGTGCTTCATCTTGCTGAGGTCGATGTAGCTGAGGTTATCAATCTTATTCCTCAGGTTGACACTCTTATGCCTATGCTCAAGAGTCTTGAGGGTGTGGTTACATTTGACCTTGCGGCCGTTTCAAAGCTCGACAGTCTTGGAAACTTCCAGATGGATAACACGAATGGTATGGCAAGTCTTTACGGCAGCAATCTGGCGATGAAAGACACCGAGCCTTTTGAGAAAATCCTCAATTTGATGAAATTCCAGAAGCCTGAAGAACTTCTCATTCCTTCTTTGAGGATGAATGTATTCCTTTACAAAGGGGAGGTTGAGGTTAAGCCTGTATATCTTGCGATTGACCGCTACAAGGCTGCAGTTCACGGAACACAGTGGTTAAACGGCGAAATGGATTACCATATTTCAGTGATAGAAAGTCCTCTGGTAATCAGGGTGGGCGCGAATGTCTTCGGACCTATGAAGGATTTCAAGTTCCGTCTCGAAACGCCTCACTACAAGAAAGTCGAACTTATTCCGAACACAATGTCGGATGTGGATCTCTCCTGCAGCGAAACTCTGAAGTATATCAACAGTGTCATAAAATAGTTTCAAGATGCCAAACAGAAACATAAAGAATTTTTGGAATTAAATTTTAAACATCTTCTTATGTTTTGTAAATCAAATAATTTATCTTATATTTGCAGTCAGAAACGTGATGAAGGGGCAGATGCTCCTTCATTTGCGTAGAAAAAGGGAGTATTTATGAAAATAATTGACATACAAAACGCTGTTGCGGAGGTGATTGCGACGAGGGGATGTTTCCTTGTGGAAGTGAAATGCACTCCGGACGACGATATCACAATTGCGATTGAAAAGGAAGGCGATGGTCTTGTTGCAATCGAGGATTGCGAGGCTGTGAATGACGCTTTCGAAGCTGCTTTTTCGCGTGACGAGAAGGATTATTCGCTTACCGTAACTTCAGCAGGTCTCGACCAGCCGCTCAAGGTGGCACCACAATTCCTAAAGTACCGTGGCAAGAAGGTTG
This sequence comes from Bacteroidales bacterium, assembly GCA_021443515.1. GTDB lineage: Bacteria > Bacteroidota > Bacteroidia > Bacteroidales > UBA932 > Cryptobacteroides. The sequence continues at coordinate 5,396 of JABUTT010000092.1, read as the reverse complement.
AGGTTTACATCAAAGGCGGCAAAAAGGTGGTGGCAACCCTCCTTTCAAGCACTGAAGAAGACATAACCATTGCCTACACCGAGATTGTGAAGGAAGGCAAGAAGAAGGTCAAGGTCGAAAAAGAGGAAACCCTGCCTTTCAAGAGCGTGAACAAAGTGCTTCCATACATTGAATTTGAATAAAATTATATACATAAAATGGCTACAAACAATAACGACAAAATTGAACTTAAGGACGCTTTTTCTGAATTCAAGAACCTTAAGAACATCGACCGCCCTACAATGATGGGCGTACTTGAGGATGTTTTCCGTACCCAGCTTGCCAAGACTTACGGCTCTGCGGATAATTTTGACATCATCATCAACATCGACAAGGGAGACTGCGAAATCTACTGGAATAGGGAGGTGGTTGAGACAGTCGAGGATCCCAACACCCAGATTTCACTCAGCGAAGTGAATGCCGAGGGTGACGACTACGAACTTGGTGAGACTTTCGCTACCAAGATTGAACTTGCTTCTTTCAGTCGCCGTGGTATCCTCAACATCCGCCAGAACCTTCAGGGACGCATTCTCGACATCGAGAAAGCCAATATCTACAAGAAGTATGTGGGTAAGGTCGGAGAAATTTTCTCAGGCGAGGTTTATCAGTCATGGTCTAAGGAGGTGCTTGTTCTCGATGAGGAAGGAAATGAACTCCGTCTTCCGAAGAGCGAGCAGATTCCGGGTGAGCATCTCAAGAAAAACGACACCATCCGTGCCATCATCAAGAGCGTGGAAATGCGCAATACAACTCCTTATATCACACTTTCACGTGTTTCTCCCGAATTCCTCAAGAAACTCTTTGAGAGCGAGGTTCCAGAGATTTACGATGGTCTCATCACTATCAAGAAGGTTGTCCGCATCCCTGGTGTAAGGGCTAAGGTGGCTGTCGAGAGTTATGACGAGAGAATCGACCCGATTGGAGCATGTATCGGCGTGAAGGGTGCAAGAATCCTCGGCATCGTGCGTGAACTCCGCAACGAGAACATCGATGTGATTCCTTGGACAAGCAACACCCAGCTTCTCATTCAGAGGGCTCTCAATCCTGCAAAGGTTTCTTCCATCAGCCTTGGAGCAACTCCTGAAGACAAGATTAAGGTGTTCATGCATCCTGACGAGGTCACTGCAGCAATCGGCAAGAATGGTTGCAACATCCACCTTGCGAGCGAACTCGTGGGTCGTGAGATTGAAATCTGGAGGGATACTCCTGTATCTGAGGACGAGGAAGACGTGCTTCTTTCTGAATTCGACAACGAAATCGAGCCTTGGATTATCGAGCGTCTCAATGCCATCGGATGCGACACAGCCAAGGGCGTACTTGCTCTTGACAAGGCAGACGTGGCTCACCGCGCCGATCTCGAAGAGGAGACCGTAGAAGAGGTATATCGCATTCTCGCTGCAGAATTTGAATAGAAAAAGCACCATATATGGCAGAAATAAGAATCAGTAAACTAACAAAACAATTCAACGTGGGTCTCGCAACCCTCGTAGATTTCCTTAATTCCAAGGGCGCAAATCTTTCAATGGATCCTAACGCCAAGGTTTCCGAGGACTATATCCCTGCTCTTGAGGCTCAGTTTGCCCAGGAAATCAAGGCAAAACAGGAGGCGGATTCCAAGGCAATCAAGATTAAGGAAATAATAGAAAGTTCACATAAGAAGGTAGTGGAGGAGGAAGAAGAACCTTCACACGAGGTTGTAATCAAAACCAACAATCTCAGCAAGGAAAAGCCTGCAGAGGAGGCAAAACCTGCCCCTGTGGCAGCAGAACCAAAGCCTGCACCTGCTCCGAGCATAAAGGAGGCTCCGAAACCTGTTGAGGCTCCTGCTCCTGCAGTAAAGGTTGTGGGCAAGATTGACCTCAATCCTAAGCCTGCTCCAAAACCTGCTCCTGCCCCTGCACCGGTTCAACCCGAGGCTGAGGTGAAGGAGGACAAGACTGAACCTGTTTCTGCTCCAAAGGCTGAGCCGAAGAGTTCCAACATCCCTGTCGAGAAACTTTCAGGTCCGAAGGTAGTCTCAAAGATTGACCTCAGTCAGTTCGAGGCTCCTAAGAAAGACAAGAACAAGAAGAGGGAAAGGATTGCTTCGGGCAAGGTTGATGTTGCAAAAGTCGCTGCTGCAGGCAGTGGAAATGGCGGACAGAACAACCGTCAGGGAGGCAACAATAACAACCAGAACAATAATCATCGCAACAAAAACAATAAGACCAACAATCCCAAAGGCAAGGGTAACCAGGGCTTTGACCGATTCAAGCAGGCAGAAATGACCGAGGCTGAAAAGGAGGAGATGCAGAAGCAGATTCAAAAGCAAATCAAGGAAACCTACGCCCGTATGAACGAGAGCAAGGTCAAGACCGACCTCGGCGCAAAACACCGTAAGGAAAAACGTGAGGCTGTTGCCCAGAAGATGCAGGAGGAACTTGCACAGGAGGCTGCTTCAAGAAATGTCCTCAAGGTTACCGAGTTCGTGACCGTGAATGACCTTGCAACTCTTATGGACAATACCCCTGTAAACAAGGTCATCGGGGCATGTATGAACCTCGGTCTGATGGTGTCAATCAACCAGCGTCTCGATGCAGAGGCACTTGTGCTTGTGGCAGAGGAGTTCGGCTACAAGGTCGAGTTCGTGACTGCCGATATCCAGGAAACCATTTCCAACGATGAAGATATGGATTTGGTTGACGACACTCCAAGACCTCCGATTATCACCGTCATGGGTCACGTTGACCACGGTAAGACCTCCCTCCTCGACAACATCCGCAACACCAATGTGATTGCAGGAGAGGCCGGCGGTATTACCCAGCACATCGGAGCTTACAATGTCCGTCTCGAAGATGGCAGGAGGATAACTTTCCTCGATACCCCTGGTCACGAAGCCTTCACAGCCATGCGTGCCCGTGGTGCGAAGATGACGGACCTTGCAATCATCATCATAGCAGCCGACGACGCGCTTATGCCGCAGTCAATCGAGGCAATCAACCACGCACAGGCTGCAGGTGTTCCTATGGTATTTGCTATCAACAAGATAGATAAGCCGGGCGCAAATCCTGAGCGTATCCGCGAGCAGCTTTCAAACATGAACATTCTCGTGGAAGACTGGGGCGGAAAATATCAGTGCCAGGAGATTTCCGCAAAGAAAGGTATAAATGTGGATAAACTTCTCGACAAGGTTCTTCTCGAGGCCGACCTTCTTGAACTTAAGGCAAATCCTAATCGCAAGGCTATAGGAACTATCGTGGAGTCTTCTCTTGACAAGGGTCGTGGCTACCTCGCTACCGTCCTCGTGCAGAACGGAACTCTTCACGTGGGAGATATGATGCTTTCAGGTTGCTTCACAGGCCGTGTAAAGGCTATGTTCAACGAGCGTGGCCAGAAGGTTACTGAGGCAGGCCCTTCAACTCCTGTGTCTGTGCTCGGTCTGAACGGAGCGCCACAGGCAGGTGAGACCTTTAATGTGATGGCAGACGAGAAAGAGGCAAAGGAAATCGCGCAGAAGAGGGAACAGCTCATCCGTATTCAGGGTATCAAGACTCAGACTCACGTTACCCTCGAAGAAATCGGCCGCCGTATCGCCCTCGGTTCGTTCAAGGAACTCAACATCATTGTCAAGGCGGATGTGGATGGCTCAATCGAGGCTCTTTCAGATTCCCTTATAAAACTTTCTACAGAGCAGATTCAGGTCAATGTCATCCACAAGGCTGTGGGTGAAATCAGCGAAAGCGACGTGCTTCTTGCCGCCGCATCGGATGCTGTCATCATCGGCTTCAACGTGCGTCCTTCATCTACTGCCCGCAAGACAGCGGAAAAGGAGAGCATAGACATCCGCCTCTACTCAGTCATCTACGATGCAATCAATGAGGTCAAAGAGGCTATGGAAGGTATGCTTGAGCCTGACAAGAAGGAAGAGGTTACCGCTACTGCAGAAGTTCGCGAAACCTTCAAAATATCCAAGGTCGGAACGATTGCAGGTTGCTTCGTGCGTGACGGAAAACTCACAAAGACCACTGTCCGCGTGATTCGCAACGGTGTGGTTGTCTATACTGGCGAAATGGGCTCGCTCAAACGCTACAAGGACGATGTGAAGGAAGTGTTCTCGGGTCAGGACTGCGGTCTTAACATCCAGAATTACAACGACATCAAGGTTGGTGATGTGATTGAGGCATTCACCGTAATTGAAATCAAGAGGACTCTTTAAGAATGAAATCTACAGTTAAAGAAATAGCCGAGGTTCTCGGTGGAACGGTTGTGGGCGATTCTAATGCAGAGATTGATACTTTTGCCCGCATAGAATTCGGCAGGCCGGGAGCAATTTGCTTCTTTGCCAATCCAAAATATGAGCACTACGTCTATAAGTCAAAGGCGACAGCCATACTTGTAAACCGCAGTTTCGTGCCTTCAAGCGAGGTCAGCGCCACTATGATTCAGGTGGATGACGCATACGTCGCTGTGGCTTCTCTTCTCGAATGGGCAACTGCTCAGGAAAGGAAGTATTCCCGCCACAGAGGTCGTTACAGCCGCATACGCCTTTCGGCAAAACTCGGCAAAAAGGTTTATGTCGGGGATAACTCCTACATAGGCAAGCACACCGTCGTAGGCGATTACACAAAAATCTATGAGCAGGTATATATCGGCGACAATGTCACAATAGGCTCTAAGTGCATCCTCTATCCGGGCGTTAAAATTATGTCGGGTACGGTCATCGGCAACAATGTCATAATGCAGCCGGGTTGTGTTATAGGAGCTGACGGCTTCGGCTTCGCCCCACAGGAGGATGGAACCTACAAAAAGATTGAGCATACAGGCAAGGTTATAATCGAGGATGATGTCGAAATCGGTGCAAACACCACAATCGACAAGTCTCAGATAGACTGCACCATAATCCACAAGGGTGTGAAACTCGACAATCTCATCCAGATTGCCCACAATGCGGAGATTGGCAAGAACACTGTTATGGCTGCCCAGTGCGGTGTGGCGGGTTCCACCAAGATTGGTGAGCATTGTATGCTAGGAGGACAGGTAGGTGTTTCAGGCCATCTCACAATAGCGGACGGTTCCCGTTTCGGAGCGAAGTCGGGAGTATGTTCAAATTTCTTGGAGCCGGGCAAGACCTATTGGGGTACGCCTGCAATACCGCATAACAACTATCTGCGCAGTTACGCTCTCTTCCGTAAGGCCGGAGCCACAAAGGGAGACAAGTAGCCCCGAATACCCGGATGGATAATTCATACCATAAACCGGTACTGTTGGATGAGTCTGTTTCAGCCCTTTTTGAGGGGGAGGAAACAGATTCTCGTGTGTTTGTGGATTGTACATTCGGAGGTGGAGGTCATTCGGGAGAGATACTCCGGAGAATGGGG
>JABUTT010000053.1 GCA_021443515.1 Bacteroidales bacterium | reverse complement strand
AATTCCACGGTGGTGTTCTCCATCTGGAACACGAGGCTGTTGATTTTGTTTGTGAGGAAGTTGTAGCCGAAGTATGCGAGGATACCCACGAACAGACCGCCTACAGTCGTTACCATTGCAGTGTAGATACCGCCTGAAAGAAGGGTGATGTCGATGTTGTTGCCTGCTACGCTCATATTGAAGAAGGCCTTGATCATACCGATTACGGTGCCAAGGAAACCTATCATTGGAGCGCCGCCGGATATCATTGCCAAGTAGCCGAGGCCCTTCTCAAGGCGCGCTACCTCGACGTTGCCCATATTCTCGACAGCAGCCTGGATGTCCGCAAGGGGTTTGCCGATGCGGGTGAGGCCTTTCTCCACGAGGCGTGCGGTAGGCGAGTCGTAGTGCTGACACAATTCAATCGCGCTGTTGACCTTTCCGTCGTGAACATAGTCCTTGACGTCATCCATAAAATATTTGTCAATCTTACCTGCCTTGCCGATCATCCACCACTTCTTGCCGAAGAGATATACAGCGAGGATGCTGAGTATGAGGAGTACAATCATAATCCATCCGCCCTGGATGGCAAGGTCTATAAGGCTCATTGTCATTTCCTGAGCCACCGGAGCTGCTTGGGCCACCGGGTCTGCCGCTTGTAGAACGGCAATCATGGGAAGAAAAGAAATCATTTCCGTTAAAGTATTAAAAACCTACAAATATACGCTTAATTTGCCTATTTCACAAGTGAAATTTTCTAAAAAATCAGTATTCCACCCTGCACAGGAAAAGGGCATGCCCGGGAACGCTCTCTCCGCCCTGGCATCTGTCTCCGCTTTCAAGCACTTCGTCTATCCATTCCACACTTCTTGCACCCCTTCCGATTTCGAGTAGAGTTCCCACGGTGGCCCTCACCATATTGCGTAGAAACCTGTTTGCGCAAATCTCGAAAACCCAATAACTTCCGCCTTCAAAACCGAGTTCAGAAACGTGGCTCGGGACATACTCTTTCCATCCGGCCGAATACACCGTACAGATGGAGGTCCCGTTGTCCGAACCGGTCTTTTCGAAGCACGAAAAATCGTGGGTGCCGAGAAGGTGTTCGGCAGCCTTGTTCATAGCCTCTATGTCGAGGGGATAGCGGAGGTGGTAGGAGTACTTTGCGGCAAATGGGTCCTTGAAAGAGTGCAGAAAATATTTATATGTGCGTTTTTTCGCCCCGAAACGTGCGTGAAAATCATCTTCCACCCTCTCAACTGAATGAACGGATATGGAAAATGGAAGAATGGCATTTAATTTGTAGAGAAAATCGCCGTTTGAAAATGGCAATTCAACCGGGTAGTCGAAATGAGCAACATAAGACACCGCATTCACGCCTGAATCAGTCCTGCCGGCTCCGGTGAAATCAAAGTCCGAAGCCTCGTGCAGAAGTTTGGCAAGGGCTTTCTCGAAAGTTTCCTGAACGCTGGGGTCTGAAGGCTGTTTTTGAAAACCGCAAAATGAACTGCCGTCAAATGAAAATGTAATTTTATACCGCATTTTTTTGTAAATTTGCAAAATTCATCTTTTTAAGATGTACGAAGATGAACCATCATTTTTATAGATGCAAAAATAATTAAAAATATACTTACATGCAAAGCGTAAACATCAAGGAGCTCAATGACCGCATTCAGGCCGAGAGTTCATTTGTTGACCTCCTTACAATTGAAATGGGCAAGGTTATCGTAGGACAGAAAAACCTTGTGGAGAATCTTTTAATCGGACTTTTGAGTGGCGGCCACATCCTTCTCGAAGGTGTGCCGGGACTTGCAAAGACATTGGCAATCAACACTCTCGCCAGTGCCGTGGATGCAAAATTTTCACGTATCCAGTTCACTCCGGATCTTCTTCCCGCCGACCTCATCGGTACCCAGATCTATTCGCAGAAGAGTGAAAAATTCCAGATTAAGAAAGGCCCGATTTTCGCTAACTTCGTGCTTGCCGATGAAATTAACCGAAGCCCTGCAAAAGTGCAGTCGGCCCTTCTCGAGGCAATGCAGGAAAAACAGGTGACCATAGGTGACGAGACCTACAAACTTCCGACTCCTTTCCTTGTGATGGCAACCCAGAACCCTATCGAGCAGGAAGGTACCTATCCTCTTCCTGAGGCCCAGGTGGACCGATTCATGCTCAAGGTTATTGTGGATTATCCAAAGAAGGAGGAAGAAGCCCTCATCATCCGTATGAACAACACAGGCGAATTCCCTAAGGCTCAGGCAATACTCAAACCCGAAGACATTCTCCGCGCACGCGAAATAGTGAGAGAGGTCTATATGGACGAAAAAATCGAAAAATACATCGTGGACATCGTCTATGCCACAAGAACTCCGGGCGAATACGGCCTCAAGGAACTTGAGAACCTGATTTCTTACGGTGGCTCACCTCGTGCAAGCATCAGTCTTTCAATGGCTGCAAAGGCCTATGCCTTCATCAAACGCAGAGGCTATGTGATTCCTGAAGACATTCGTGCAGTCGCTCCTGCAGTCCTTCGCCACAGAATTGGTCTCACCTACGAGGCAGAGGCTGAAAATGTGAGCGTGGAAGAAATCATCTCAAGTGTTCTTAACGCAGTTCAGGTTCCATAGTCCTCATCTTTATGGAAAAAACTTCGGCAGACCTCCTGAAGAAGGTACGCAAGATTGAAATAAAATCGCGTAACCTCAGCCACCAGATCTTTGCAGGCGAATACCACAGTGCCTTCAAAGGTCAGGGTATGGCGTTTTCGGAGGTCAGGGAATACCAGCCGGGGGACGATGTGAGGGCAATGGACTGGAACGTTACCGCTCGCCTCGGCACTCCATATATAAAAGTGTTTGAAGAGGAGAGGGAACTGACGGTGATGCTGCTCATAGACGTATCCCGCTCTGGACTTTTCGGAACGGCTGTTCAGACCAAGAGAGACCTCATCGCGGAACTTGCCGCAGTGCTCGCTTTCTCAGCAAGCATAAACAACGACAAGGTGGGTGCAATTTTCTTCTCCGACAGGGTTGAAAAATTCATTCCTCCGAAGAAGGGACGCACCAATCTTCTCCACATAATCAGGGAGATAATCGAACTTGAGCCGCAGAGCGACAAGACCGATGTTTCAGTCGCCTTCCGCTACCTTGCTAGTGTCATAAAGAAAAGATGCAACTGTTTCGTTCTCAGCGATATGCTCGATGTCGACGGAGAGGGCAATCCGGGTTATGAAGATGCCCTTAAAATCGCCGCCTCACGCCACGAGATGAGCATAATCGAGGTCTTTGACCCGAGGGAGAGGACACTTGAAAATGTGGGACTCATCCATGTCAAGGACTCCGAAACAGGGCAGACACGCTTTGTGAACACGGCCTCAAGAAAGGTACGCGATGACTATGCCTATTGGTTTACTACAGTTGAGGCCAAGGCAAAGAGGCTTTTTAACCGTTATAAGATAGATTCAGTGGGCATATCCACGACTGATGACTATGTCGTGAAACTCAAGGAATTATTCAGATAGAATATGCAGGAAAACAATACTTTCATAAAACTGACATCCCAGCGGGACACCCTTATGATAGGTGACCAGGTGAACTATGGCTACAGCCTCAAAAAAGTTGAGGACGGGGCCTTGGTTGTGATGCCGGTGATTGAAGTTAACGGAATATCGGACTCGCTCGAGGTTATTGACGCCTGGCAGAAGGACACAGTCAAGACCTACAAGCGTAAAGACCGCATTTTCCACGATATAGATGTAAAAACCCGCTTCACGAGTTTCAATGAAGGGGAGTGGCTGATTCCGGCCCAGGACTTTATGCTTGTCCACAAGGAAGGCGGAGTCGATACCCTTACAATTGAAAGTTTCAACGTGCAATATGCTGAGCCGCAGATAGATACGGCAACATTTAAGGTACATCCCCTTAAGGAGCCGATTAACTATCCGGTAACTTTCAAGGAAACACTGCCTTGGATTGGACTTACTGTGTTGGTTGCAGGCATTGTGGCTTTGGTCATCCTTTTCATTGCCCGTCGTAGAAAACGCGAGGCAGAGGAACTTCTCAAGGAGCCTCCTCACATCAAGGCGCTCAGGAAGGTGGATAAGTTCCGTGACAAGAGTTACTGGGAGCCTTCAAAGCAGAAAGCATTTTACAGCGGAGTTACTGATGCCCTTCGCGAATATATCGACAGCAGATTCGGAATTGGCGCTCTGGAGATGACAACTTCAGAAATTATGGCCGCTCTCAAGGATGAAAACCTTGATAAAGACCTCAAGGACGAACTCAAAGACCTGTTCGAAAGAGCAGACTTCATCAAATTCGCAAAGCACGTGGCCGCCGACGATGAAAACAAGACGGTAGTGCCTTTTGCAGTGCGTTTCATTTCAAATACCTATCAGCAGGAGGTGACTGCTGAAGCACAAGAGGAAAAGGAGGCCAAGTGATGTTTTTCGAATATCCAAAACTGCTCTTCCTCGAGATAATTCCTCTCTTGCTTCTTGCTCTTTACATTTACAGGCAGGTGGCGGGCAAGGTTGCACACATGAGGGTGTCAACCGTAAAGCCTTTCGATAAGAGTGGAAACAGCGTCTTTACATGGCTAAGACACATTCCCGCGCTCTGTTATCTTGCCGCTTTGGCCCTTATTATCGTGGCTGTTGCCAGACCTCGTTCTTCAGAGGAGGTCAGCAAGATAGACACCGAGGGAATCGACATCATGTTCGCAATGGACGTATCGACCAGTATGCTCGCAATGGACTTTACCCCGGATCGTATTTCTGCGGCGAAAGACATAGCGATTGAATTTATTGCGCAGCGTCCTACCGACAGGATGGGTATAGTCGTTTTTGCAGGAGAAAGTTACACTCAGTGTCCTCTCACCACCGATCGCGCCACCCTCATCAATCTTATGAAAGAGATTGAAACTGGGCTTATCGAAGACGGTACGGCAATAGGTAACGGACTTGCGCTTGCAGTCAGCAGACTCAAGGACAGCGATGCCAAGAGCCGCGTCATTGTGCTTCTTACGGATGGTGTTAACAACAGAGGCGAAATCACTCCTGCTATGGCAGCCGATATTGCCAAGAAATACGGAATCAGGGTTTATACCATTGGTGTCGGCGCTGAAGGCGAGGCTCCTTACCCTATGATGACTCCTTGGGGCGTGAGAACCCAGAATATAAAGGTGGAAATAGATGAGCCTCTTTTGAAGGATATAGCCTCAGAGACGGGAGGAAAGTATTTCCGTGCCACCGACAACACGAAACTCGCGTCTATCTACTCTGAAATCAACAAGATGGAAAAGAGCAAGACCACTGTGGATTCATTCCCTGTGTACTCTGAACTCTTTGGAAAATATGTGCTTGCAGCCCTGCTTTGCTTCATTGCGGCCCTGCTCATCGCCACATTCATAACTAAAAGCCTGCCCGAACTATGATAAATTTTGCTAATCCGGAATATCTGTTCGGCCTTCTCCTCGTGCCCGTCATAATCTTGGGATATGCTCTCCTGAGATTCTTTCGCACACGCAAAATTGCCAAAATCGGAGACGAAAACCTTGTGAGACAACTTATGCCTTCATACTCGAGAACAAAGGGCTGGGTTAAGGTTGTCCTTTTCTCAATAGGTCTCTTGTTCTTCTTCCTCGGTGCGGCACGTCCGCAGATAGGAGCAAAACTTTCGAAGCACGAGGCAAAGGGTGCCGAAATCATCATTGCTCTCGATGTGTCCAATTCGATGCTTGCGCAGGACTATTCTCCAACCCGACTTGAAAGGGCAAAACTTGCAATTTCACGCCTTGTGGATAATCTCAGGGAGGACAGGATAGGACTCATAGTCTTTGCCGGCACAAGTTTCGTCCAGCTTCCGATTACCACCGACTATGTGAGTGCAAAGATGTTCTTGAACACCATTTCAACTACCTCGGTTCCAATTCAGGGAACTGCAATAGGAGAGGCGATATACACTGCAATCAAGGCCTTTTCTTCCCAAAGCAGCAAGTCTCGCGCGATTATCATCATCACTGATGGCGAGAATCATGAAGACGATGCGGTAAAAGTGGCAAAAGAGGCTGCAGATATGGGTATAAGGGTGTTTACGATAGGTGTGGGTACCCCGAAAGGTTCTCTCATACAACTTGCCGACGGGGGCTTCATCAAGGATGAGGACGACAATCCGGTGGTTACCAAACTCGACGAAAAACTCCTTCTCGACATCGCTGCCACAGGCAATGGAGCTTACATCCACGCCACCAACACAGAGTTCGGCCTCGGTCCGATTGTGGATGAAATCGCAAAGATGGATGCAGAAGAATTCTCATCAGTCGTATTCGAGGAATATGATGAGCAGTATATGTACTTCCTCGCGGTTTCACTTGTATTTTTCGTGACAGCCTTCCTCATTGGAAGCCGCCGCAACAAAAAGAAATTGTTTTAGATGAAAAGGATAAACCTCATAATTATTGCCTGTCTTGCCCTTGCACAGACGCTTTCCGCACAGACTCCTGCCGAGCCTAAGAAGGTTTCGCGTGAGGAAGTCAAGAGCGTGAGAAAAGGCAATAAAGATTATAGGAAACAGAATTACAAAGAGGCTGAAATCGAGTACAGAAAGGCTCTGGTAGCCGATTCTACTTCGGTTGCAGGCAACTACAACCTGGCCTCTACACTATATAATCGTCAGGATTATGAAAATGCTACTAAGTTTATTGAAACTGCTGCTTCGCAAGTGTCCGCCCGCAGTGCTGATGTACATTTTAATGCAGGTGATATTGCTCTGGCAAAAGAAGACTGGGGCAGGGCAATGGATGAATTCAAAAAATCCCTTTTGGAAAACCCTTCAGATGTTGCTGCTAAGGAAAATTACCAGTATGCAAAGATGAAAAAGAAAGAGCAGGACGACCAGGATCAGAACAACAACCAAAACAAGGACAACCAGGACCAGAATCAAGATCAGAACAAGGACAATCAGGAAAATAATCAGGACCAGAATAAGGACAATCAAGACCAGAACCAAGACCA
>JABUTT010000216.1 GCA_021443515.1 Bacteroidales bacterium | reverse complement strand
TTACGAAAAAATCACTAATATTGTATGATTATACCATAGATAAAAACTTTAATACAGATATACAATGAACCTTAATCAGAAAATCAAAGAATGTCTTGCAATTTGTCCGCAGACAAAGGAATTCATCATCGGAAAAAACGCTTTTGATAAAATTCCTGAAGTATTGGCAGAGCGTTACGAGGGTAACAAAAATGTTCTCATCATCGGTGATTCTATCACTATGCAAATCGCCGGAGATCGTATCTCGGATATTTGCAAGAAGGCAGGTTTCAATGTTGACGCTTATATCTTTGTGAAAACCGACAAAGAGGACTGGGACTACATCCACGAGATTCAGGCTGCAATCGAGAAGAACTCATCTATTCCAGTAATCGTTGGTGCAGGCTATCTCAACGACATCGTGAAGGTTGCGGCATTTGAGGCAAAGACCAAATATGTATGCATTCCTACGGTAGCTTCTGTCGATGGATATTGCTCTTCAGGCGCTGCCATAAAGACAAACGGAAGCAAGAATACCTATAACTGCTGGGCTCCATACGTGGTTGTAGCAGAGCCTGAGGTTCTTGCAGGAGCACCTAAATTCCTTACAGCAGCAGGTTATGGCGACCTCGCCGCAAAGGTACCTGCAGGTGCTGAATGGATGATTGCCGACCTCTTTGGCACCGAGCCTATCCACGAGGCTGCCTGGAATTGCTTCTTCGACATCCTTCCTGAACTTCTCGGCAACCCTAAGGGTGTGGCAGAAGGCGATGGTGAGGCTGTCCAGAACATTTTCGCAGGTCTTGCACTCTCGGGAATTTCAATGCAGGTTTGCAACGACACCCGTCCTGCATCTTGCGCAGAGCACCTTTTCTCACACGTGCTCGATATGACTCACCACACATTCAACGGCCGTCCTCAGCTTCACGGCGACCAGGTTTCTATCGGAACTCTCACCATGTGTGCGGTCTTTGACGAAATCCTCAAATATGACTTCACTAAGATAGATGTTGACAAGTGTGTTGCTGCTTGGCCTTCACTCGAAGAAGTCCAGAAGGATGCTATCGACACCTATGCCGATTTCCCGATCAAGAATCTTGGCTATGAGATGATGACACGCAAGTACGAAAGTGCAGACAAGGTTCGCAAGGAGCTTGAAAACCTGAAGGTCGTATGGCCTGAATTCAAGAAGAAACTCGAGGCTCAGCTCTGGTCATTCGACAAGATGAAGGAGCATTTCGACCTCTGCGGCGCACCTACCGACCCAAGCCGTATCGGTATCACACGCGCTTATCTCAAGCATATTCTTCCTAAGGCTGCTCAGATGCGCTGGAGAATCAATGCATTCGACCTCCTGAAGCGTTGCGGTATCTATGAGGAAGTTGTTGAGAAGATATTCGGCAAAGGCGGAGCCTGGGATTTAGCTGAAGAAAAATTAAAGTAGGAGAGACACAAAAATAACTTAAGATATGGCTGAAAAAACCAAACACTCATTCAAGCATTGGCAGTGGCGAGTTATCATTTGCTCGATGATTGGCTATGCAATGTTCTATTTCGTAAGAAAGAATTTCTCATTCGCGATTCCACTTCTGAGCGCTGAATACGGCATCACCAATGCCAGTTTCGGTATAATAATGACAATCGGAGGCCTCATTTATGGCGTTTCCAAGTTCGTGAACGGTATTCTCGGAGACCGCACCAATCCTCGTTGGCACCTTGCAATAGGTCTTGCCGTCTGCGTGGGTACGAGTGTCCTCCTCGGCTTTGCAGATAAACTCAGCACGGCGATTACCGGTGAAGTCGCAGGTGCGGGCTTCATAAGGGGAATGGTCATCGTGATGGCGGTTATGTACATCGTCAACCAGATATTCCAGGGTTGCGGTTTCGCCCCTTGCAACCACCTTATGGTAAGTTGGGTTCCGCCAAAGGAACTTGCTTCCAAGATGAGTATCTGGAACACATCACACTCCATCGGCGCCTTCATCGCAGCCATTATCTGCGGTTACCTCACCAAGTGGCAGCTCTGCTTCTGGGTTCCTGCTGCAATCTCATTCGTGGGCATATTCTTCATCATCATAACTCTTCGTGACACTCCTAAGTCGGTAGGTCTGCCTGAACTTCCAAAAGTTGAGGGAGAACTTGACGAGGAGCAGCACAAAGACCCTAAGGCTTTCCGCGAGTTCTTGATGAAGAAAGTCTTCCTCAATCCTGTAATCTGGGTTCTCGCTCTTACCGACCTTTTTGTCTATATCGTTCGTTTTGCGATACTTGACTGGGGGCCTAAGATGCTTACCGAAATGGGACTCAGCCAGCAGATGTCGGGTTGGACAGTTGCAATTTTCGAACTTGCAGGTTGTGCCGGCATGATATGCGCAGGCTATTTCTCTGACTTCTTCTTCAAGAGCAAGTCTCAGAGGGTATGTGCAGTCGAGTTCGGTCTCGTGGCTGTGTGCCTCGTGGCTCTCCACTTCATTCAGGACCTCAATATGCCGGGACTCTTCCTCACCATCCTTGCTATCGCGGGTTTCCTCCTTTATGGCCCTCAGGCGCTTCTCGGTGTGGTTGCAAGCAACATTGCCACCAAGAAAGCCGCTTCTTCTGCCGTTGGTCTCATTGGACTTATGAGTTACCTCAGTACCATAATCACAGGTTACGGTTTTGGTGCTATTGCCGACAAGATGGGCGGCTGGCACTGGATTTACATTGCAATGTCAGTCATCGCAATCATCGGAACCATACTCATTGCATCTATCTGGTTCCTCAAGGATCCGATTGCAGAAAATGGAGCTAAGGCAAAATAATTATTATTCAAGTCTTTTGGAAGAGGCGGTCAATTCCATAAGTTCACTCCCGGGAGTGGGCAGGAAGACCGCCTTGCGGCATTGTCTGCACCTGCTTCGTCTGCCAAAGGAAAATGTGGATCATTTTGCCCAAAGCATAGCGGATTACAGGAATAACATCTGCTTCTGTCCGAAGTGCAATATGATTGCGGATGAGCCGCTCTCCTGCAGTTTCTGCAATGACATTTCGCGTGACAGGACGAAAATTTGCGTGGTGGAGAGCGTGCGTGACGTAATAAGCATTGAGGCTACGGGCCAGTACCACGGACTTTACCACATCCTCGGGGGAGTCATATCCCCGATTAACGGCATAGGACCGGGCGAACTGAGCATAGACCTCCTTGTCTCAAGAGTCTCGGGCGAGGATAATGGCGTTTTTTCAGGCGAGGACTTGCCTCAGGAGACTGAGATTATTTTTGCACTCTCGAGCGATGTGGAAGGGGAGACCACCGCATTCTACATCTATCGCCGTCTCGAAGACAGACCTTACCTCAAGTTTACCACGCTTGCACGCGGACTCGGGTTTGGAGACGACCTTGAATATGCGGATGAAATTACCCTCGGACGAAGCATAGCGGCCCGCTGCCCATTTGGAAAATAATTCCATACCTAATTTAGAAACAAACACAATAAATTTTTATGTTACAAATTATTCTCATAGCCCTTTCACTTTCGATAGACACTCTTGCTGTGACTATATGCGGAAGTATGTCTCTCGGCAAAATTAACTTTGGAAAAGTTACCCGTACCGCGATGATGTTTGGACTGATACAGACCCTTTTCATCTTCATTGGCTGGTCCATAGGCTACGGCGTAAGTTTCTTCGTAGATAATTTTGCTCCATACATCGCCTTCGCTCTCTTGCTCTACATAGGATTGAGCATGATAATAAAGGCTATAAAGAACATAGTGAACTCACGAAAATCCAAGGGCGGCAGTAGCGAAGATGCGGGAGTAAATCTCGGAGCAATCGGCTCTTTGATTCTCGCAGGCGTTGCCACAAGCATAGATGCCCTCTCCGTAGGCGCTTCAATGGCTCTCTGTGGTGTTGAGGAGCTGCTTCAAATGGGAATCAACTGCGCAGTGGTGTTTGTAATTACAGCCGCCGTGGCAGTTATTGGCATTACCTCCGGCAAGTGGATTGGCAGCAAGTTCGGAAACTGGGCTTCCATCATCGGCGGTCTCGTACTCATCGCCATAGGCGTAAACATTGCCTTCTTTTAATTGATAAATCACCCAAAAACAAATAACTTATGACTCGTAAAGAATTTCTTCAGGCTCTCGGCCTTTTAGGTGCCGGCACAGTATTCATCGGACCGGAACTTTTGGCAAAGAATTCCCCACTGCTCTCTCCCGATTCAAAAGATTTCAACGATAAGGATGGGCGTTACAGACATCCTATAAAAGGATTGAAGGCAGATACCAATGGCAAGGCTCTCACCTGCATCGTGATTGGCGCGGGAAATCGTGGCCGTATGTATGTAAGGTATGCAGAAATGTTCCCTGACTGCCTCAAGATCGTGGGTGTTTCCGACATTCTCGAATCAAGAAAGAACGCTACCGGAGACCGCTACAACATTCCTGAGGATATGCGTTTCGGACACTACAGAGAGGTGTTTGAGTGCGGAAAGAAACTTGCAGACCTCGTAATCATCTCCACTCCTGACGATTGCCACTACGTGCCTTGCATGAAGGCGCTCTCGCTCGGCTATGACGTGCTTCTCGAAAAGCCTGTTGCCCAGACTGAAAAAGAATGTACAGACATTGCAAAGCAGGCCCGCAAATACGGCCGCATCGTGGGTGTATGCCATGTGCTTCGCTATGCTCCTTACTTCGTTGCCCTTCGTGATGCAGCCCGCAGCGGTATGATTGGCGACATTGTCAGCATTCAGCATCAGGAGCCTATCCAGTATGCCCACATGGCACACTCGTATGTGAGAGGCAACTGGCGTGATTCTAAAGAAACCACTCCTATCATCCTTGCAAAGTCCTGCCACGACCTCGACATTCTTCGCTGGATTATAGGCAAGCCTTGCAAGCGAATAACTGCAGACGGCTCCCTATATCTTTTCAAACCTGAAAATGCCCCTGCGGGCGCTCCAAGCCATTGTGCAGACGGTTGTCCTATCGAGGCAACCTGCCCTTATTCAGCCCTCGACATCTACGTGAAGAGAAAGGCTCACCTCGGTGTTTTCGATCTCAAGAACAACAGGGATGAGGCAGAAATTTACGAAAAACTCACAACGACCCATAAGAGTTACGGCCGTTGCGTTTATCATTGCGACAATGACCAGCCTGACCACTATGTTTGCAACATGGTGTTTGAGGACGATGTAACTGCAAGCTTCACTATGGATGCTTTTGCCCCTAAGGGCGGCAGAAGGACCAAAGTTATGGGAACAACCGGCTATATCGAGGGAGACGGCAAGACATTTACAATCTACGACTTCCGTTCAAATAAGAAACTTGTCTGGGATGCCAAGGTTGCCGAACTTGAGGAGTACAAGGATTCTGGTCACGGCGGTGGCGACTATGCTCTCTTCAGAGACTTCCTCGAGGCAGTTGCATATCAGGATGAAAACAAACTCACAAGTTCTATCGAAGCGTCTATTGAGAGCCACGTTATGGGCTTCCGTGCAGAGAAGAGCCGCCTGAGCATGAAAAAGGTAAAAGTAAATTAAGAATTTGAATCAAATTTAAACAGTTTCTAAGATGATAAAAAGGACTTTATGGGCTGTGGTAATGGCCTTGGTTGCGGGACTCGCGCTTGTTTCGTGCGGTTCCAAAGAAAAAGAGCCGGATCCAGAGGACACAAAGGTAAAGTACAATTTTACGATTCGTGCTTACGTGGATTCTGACCTCTTGTATCAAGTTTCAGAATATCACACAAACTTCTATCCTCTTTATCAGGAGTACAAGGCTCTGATTGAGGAGATAAACAAGAAGTTCGATGTGCCTTACACCGTAGCGTTTGATGCTACCGGTATGTTCATCGACGCCGAGAGGGAAACTGCAAACAAACTTGCGCTTCCTGTGATGAGGCCGAAACTTGAGGAGGCTTTCAAGTATCTCAAGGAAAAGGCTGATGCGCTCAAGGCAAAGGCCGAAAGTACCCTTCCGAGTGATTACGAGAAATATACGCTCAGGCTTAACGACGGTATCAAGGTCAGCATTGTAAGGAGTCCTGACGATATTTTCGAGGCAGAGGTCGAGAGTAAGAAGTCGGACAGGATACTTGTATTCAATGCCGATGCCTATGCTATGAAGCAGTATTATCTCCAGGCTTACAAGAACACTACCGGAGATGTTTTGCTGAGCAAGGAGAAGACTCCTAATGCCTATACAGCCTTCACAAATGCCATGCTCGCTCTCACAAGGGACTTTGACTCCAAGGTTTCGGCTACCAAGGAGGGTAATGGTGGCGACCACGAGTATGTGGTTATGAAGACCGAGAAGACTCCTGTTGAGGATGTTGATAATCTTGCAAAAATTGTGTTTGCAAAGCGTATCAAGGTTGCAGAGGAATGGTCCAAGACTGCGAAAAACCTCTATCTTTCCAATTTCGACAAGGCTTCAGTTCCACAGACTGAGTTTGACTATCTGGATTTCAATGTCCACGTGCAGACAAGGATTATGACTCCTTTCTATATATGTCCTGTCTGTGGTCACAAATCGACTCACAGCACCGAGGCTCACGAGGGTTGCACTGAAAGCAAGCATGACTTTGAATATATCAACTTCGGCGAACCTTTCGACATCGACACCTTCAAAAAGAAATAATAATAAGAACAAAAAAAAGGAACTCAGTGCGAGTTCCTTTTTTTTGATATGGGGTTGGGGGTTATTCGGTGCATTGGTATGTAACCGAAACATTGACACCGATATTGCTACCTTTTGTAAATACCCAACGGAGTTTGATATAACCAGATAATGTATCACATGTTCTGGTATCTGTGGAATTTGTAGAACCGGAAACGGTATAGGAAGTAATCTCCTCAAAGGTACTACCATCTTTAGAACCATTTAGTACTATACTGGATGAATTACTACCACCTAACATTTTCCAGTTAATGGTTGCTGAAGAAATAGATGCAACTGTCTCGCCTCCAAATTCAATATAGTCGCCTGTATTATCTAACTTTATTTGATATGGAGCATTAGATTCTGCATAATCTGAGCCAATGCCATTACCGTTGAAAAGACCGGTCAATTCCGCTTTCTTTGAGGCGGTTACAGTTACATCAGAACTGCCAGATGATATAGGAGTAAATGTTTTCCGTTCTCCATCAAACCTTTTGTTTCCGTTGAG